>PMYF01000398.1:0-4054 GCA_003171295.1 Acidobacteriota bacterium
CCCTGCGGCCTGCGCGAGAAGGGGGTGACCTCGCTCGCGAAACTCCTGGGGAGGCCGGTGGAGATGGAAGCGGTCACGGAGCGGGTGGTCAAGCACTTCGGGGCGGTGTTTGGGTTGGATGTAAGAACCGTTGAAGAGTTGAAAAGTTGAAGCGTCGAAGAGGTCAAGGACGCTATTCACTTCTTCAACTTTTCAACTCTTTGACTTTTTCGGTAGTGGTGTCATTTGGGATTAGATCACTTTCGAAACAATGGTCATTCCCGAGAAAGCGGGAATCCAGTCCGTCGGCGACGCATTCCCAATGGCTGGCGGAGTAGATTCCCGCTNNAATGACTGCACCTGGGAGCGCCTTCTGCCGACTTTGTGATATCGGATGGGAAGCCTGAAGACTGTGAAAAGTTCGGAGCGGAAGATCCAGCCGGACCCCGCCACCCTGAAGCGGATGCTCTATTACCTGAAGCTCACGCGCGAGTCAGAGCTGCGCATTGAGCAGGTGCTTTATCGCCAGGGCAAGATTGTGGGTGGGGTTTACGTGGGGCGCGGGCAGGAAGCCATCGGGGTAGGCGCGGCGCTGGCCATGGGTCCGGGTGATGTAACTCTGCCCTGCCATCGGGACTTTTCGGTTTTTGTGATTCGCGGGTTTTCGCTCGCGGATATTTTCGCGAACTGTCTGGCGCGGGGCGACACGCCCACGCGTGGCCGCGACAGCACGCTGCACATTGGAGATGTGAACCGCGGGGTCATTCCCATCATCTCACCGTTGGGCGCCACGCTGCCGGTGGCTTGCGGCGTGGGCTTGGTTTTGAAGCAGCGCGGCAAAGGCAATGTGGTGCTCACGCACTTCGGCGAGGGGACGACCAGCGTGGGCGACGTTCATGAAGCCATGAACCTTGCCGCCGTCATGAAGCTGCCGGTGATTTTCATTTGCAACAACAATCAATTCGCCTATTCGACGCCGACCGAAAAACAATTCGCGGTGAAACCACTCGCCCTGCGCGGACCTGCGTACGGAATGCCGGGGGAGCGGGTTAATGGCTGTGATGTGCTTGCCGTGTACGACGCTGTGGGCCGGGCCATGACGCGCGCGCGCGCGGGCAAAGGTCCAAGTTTCCTGGAGTGCCTCACCTTGCGCATGGCGGGCCATTCCGCCCACGACACGGCGGAATATGTCCCGGAAACACTGAAACTGGCCTGGGCAAAGAAAGATCCCATCCAACGCCTGGAGAAGTTCCTCCTCGCCCGAAAAATCATGACCAGGCAACAGGTTGAGGAGCTTCACCGGCGTGTCCAACAGGAAATCGACGCTGCCGTCGCGCAAGCCGAAACCCGTCCGCTGCCGCGCGGAGAAGAAGCGGTGGAGGGCGTGTACTGTGGGCCGGATTCTTGGTGGGAGAGAAGAGATGTCCGCCCTCAGAAGTAAGCACTCAGCCAGCCGGGGGCGACTGACCGGTTTCGCCCGGGCGAGGTTGATGTACGGAGTTTCTTAATGGCCTTGCTCACCTACGTGGAAGCCATACGCCAGGGCATCTGGGAGGAGATGGAGCGCGATCCCTCGGTCTTCCTCCTGGGCGAGGACATCGGCGCATACGGCGGCGCGTTCAAAGTGACGGCCGGCATGCTGGAGAGGTTTGGTGAGGACCGCGTGATTGACACGCCCATCTCGGAATCGGCCATCGTGGGTGCGGCCATCGGCGCGGCGCTCATGGGCATGCGGCCGGTGGTCGAGATGCAGTTTATGGATTTCATCGCCTGCGGCTTTGACCAGATCGTCAACATGGCGGCTAAGCTTCATTACCGTTGGGGGCCGGCGGTGCCCATCGTGATCCGCGGACCCTCCGGCGCAGGCGTACACGGCGGCCCCTATCACTCGCAGTCGAACGAAATGTGGTTTGTGCACACGCCGGGCCTGAAGGTCGTGGCGCCGGCGACACCTTATGACGCCAAGGGGCTGGTCAAAGCCGCCATCCGCGACGACAACCCAGTGATCTTCTTCGAGCACAAGTTTCTGTACCGGCGCATCAAGGAGGAGGTTCCGGAGCAGGATTACGTGGTGCCTATTGGCAAAGCGGCGGTGCGCCGCGAGGGCACGGACATCGCGGTGATCACGTACGGTGCCATGGTTTGGACCGCGCTCGACGCCGCGCGCGAGCTGGAGAAAGAAGGCCTGTCACTCGAGGTCGTTGACCTGCGCAGCCTGCTGCCCTACGATGAGAAAGCGGTGCTGGCGAGCGTGCGCAAATGCGGTAAAGTGATCTTGCTGCACGAAGACACGCGCACCGGCGGCATGGCGGGTGAACTGGCGGCGTTGATTGCGGAGAAGGCCTTCGAGGACTTGGACGGCCCCATTATACGCGTCACCGCGCCGGACACACCGGTGCCGTTCTCCCCGCCACTCGAAGAGTATTTTCTGCCCAACGCGCAGAAATTGGCGGAAGCGGCGAGGAAACTAGCAGCATTCTAGGGAGGACGCCGATGGCCTACAAACCTGAGGACTTCTTCGTTGGGGTCATCGATTTCTTTGCCGTTTTGTTGCCCGGCGCGTTACTTTCCTTCGTGTTCGCCGACTTCGCTTGCCATCACGTGTTCGGCAGAGCCTTGCCCGCCCTTCAGGGTGGAATGCAGGGCTGGGTCGTCTTTGTATTTTCATCGTATCTTCTCGGCCACTTCGTCTTCCTGGTGGGCTCTTACATCGACCCGCTTTACGACCGCTTTCGAAGAAAGTTCGTGCCCAAGGAAAAGGATCGCACTTACATGCGGGCCAAAGAGATCAAAGAAGAATGCCTGGGGGACAACCCACAGGAAATGGTCATGAACACTTTTCAGTGGGCCAAGGCGAACCTGACGCTCCGGTCTCCTGCTGCGCTGGTTGAGGTGCGCCGGCACGAGGCGGACTCCAAGTTCTTTCGCAGCCTGATTGTCGTGTTGCTGGCAGTGGAGCTTATCCTGATCAGCAAAGCTGCCTGGATCGAGGCCGCGGTTTGTTTTGTCCTCGTCGTCGCGTCGTTCGGAAGGTACGCCGAACAACGCTGGAAAGCAGCGCAACGCGCCTATGAATTCTTGCTGGCGATCAAGTTGTTGGGCGCCGGAATGCCGTCGTGATGAATGGACTCTCCGAACCGATCTTAGTCCAGAGGCTTGGCGGCGGGAGTTGAATGCTGCAAGGCCTTCGACCCTTGACCCCTAACGCGAGGTTTGAAATGCCCACCAACGTTATCATGCCCCAGATGGGGGAGAGCATAGTGGAAGGAACAGTCACGAAATGGATGAAGAAAGTCGGCGAGCGCGTGGACCGCGACGAACCGCTATTCGAGATCTCTACGGACAAGGTCGATGCGGAGATCCCCTCCCCCGCGGCGGGCGTGCTTACGCAGATCCTCGTGAAGGAGAACGAGACGGTGGCCGTGAATGCGGTCGTAGCCATCATCGACGGCGAAGACGCAGCAGTCGCGGCTCCCGCCCCGGCGGAAGCCGCCGTGCACGAGCCGGAGGTTGCTCCTTCTGCTGCGCTGCCTGCTGTCCCGGCGGAGGCGTTCCCCGAGAACGAAGAGACGGGGGAAACCCGCACCTCGCCTTTGGTGCGGCGCATTGCGCGGGAGCACCATGTGGATTTGAGCCGGGTGATGGGCACGGGGCTGGGTGGCCGGGTCAATAAGAAAGACATTCTGGATTTCATCGAGCAGCGTGGGGCGGTGGCACCGCCGGCCCCTGCCATCGCGCCGGCAACGGCGCCCGAAGCGCCGCCGTTGACCCCGTCTCTCGTGGCCTTTACGGGTCCGACCCAGGTTGTTCCCATGACGCCCATGCGCCGGCAGATCGCTGAGCACATGGTCGCGAGCAAGCGCACCTCGGCGCACGTTTACACCGTTGTGGAAATCGAGATGACACGCGTGGTGGCGGCGCGCGAGCGCGCGAAAGATGAGTTCGAACAGCGCCATGGCGTCAAGCTGACCTACACCCCGTTTTTCGTCCGGGCCTGCCTCGAAGCGATCAAGGAATTACCGATCATCAACTCTTCTGTCGAGGGAACGAATATCGTCTATAAGCGTGACGTGAA
>PMYF01000398.1:4176-12538 GCA_003171295.1 Acidobacteriota bacterium
CCATTGAAAAACGCCCGGTGGTCCGCGACGACGCCATCGCAATCCGGCACATGGTCTACCTTTCGCTGTCGTACGACCACCGTATAATTGATGGAGCCGTAGCGGAACAATTCATGGGGAAGGTCAAGAAAATCCTGGAAAACTGGAGTGAGGCGGTGTTGTAGAGCAGTTGCGAGTTGGAAAAGGCGTGCTGCCCTCACGGCCCCAGAGCGGGCACGCGGTCCACAAGGCTTTCCAGGCTTTCGAGGCAGGCGTTGGGGTCCACGTTCTGCTTCCGGAGGCTGGGCATGAACTGGCTCAGGTTCAAAGCGAAAAAGCGTTTCCCCTGATCCCTCTGACCAACTGCCGCGTAGTCGGTGGCCAGGGTCTGAAGAAGACCCAGGCTGCGATTTTTCTCCTGCCGCCACTTTGCCGAGTTTTGGCGCAAAACTTCCTGCAAGTAATCCCCGAATCGGGCCGTCTGGTCCGTGTAGCGGCCATCGGCGAGAGTGTAAACCGAAATCACGTCGGCGGCATCGGCGTGAGTTCCGCAATTCGTCACGTATGGCCGGTGTGCAACGCATTCCCAGGCCGCGTCCTTGTTGACCTTGCGAACCTCCAGACCCTCGAAAGGCAGTCCGTCGAGCCCGTCGATGCGGCCGATGGAGGTGACAGCATTCGGGCCGAGCGAAACCAGCGTGGCCACGGTGCAGCAGTGGTCTCCGCCCGAATACCGGCCGATGATGATGTCCGGATTCCCATCGCCCGTAAGGTCGCGCGCATAATCCGGGTGTGCCCGGCTGCCGACGACGGAAAGGCCCCGGCGGCCGGCAAAGTCATAGAGAGCCGTCCAGGGCTCCTTCGAGCCTTCCAGCGTTTCCAGCGAGAAAACGGGATGATCCTCGCGGTCATAAACTACCAGCCGTCCGGAGGCAAAGATTAGCGGCGCAGGCGTGGCACGATATAGGCCGGCGTGATAAACCCCCAAGCGGAAGGTCTTGAGCCTTTCGTAACCGGCGATGTCCGGAGCCTCCCCGCGGATGCCCGCCGTGGTCAGGATGAAGTCCTCCGCGGAACTCGCGACCTCTTTCAGGCTGGCCGGCTTCCACTTGCGCTGGATGGCAATGACGGCGAAGAACACGATGGCAGCCAGTGCGATGGAGACGATGTTTTCACCCTTTTGCATGTCGTTCTAGTGCGCTCCCCTCCCGAGCGGGTCCACAGTCCGAGACGCCTGCTTCTGCTATTTAACCATTTCTTGCCTGCATTGTCATGACGCCACGCCGGGAATCCGGGTTGTGTCCTGGAGAAGAAATAAGTGCAGAGGGGCAGGAGGAGCGCCAAGCTGCAATGACCCACCCTGCCCTGCCTCGCAGTCAGGTCCGGCGAAAGGAGTCAAGCGACCAGCGATCCTCACTCTCCCGATGCCGGAGGATGTAAATGCTGTCGTCATCCGCGCGGACCTTGAAACAACGATACCCCACGCCGTACCACTGATCGAGGATTTCCATGACTTCGTAGGTGCGCGTTCCCGTCTTCTGCGGGAAGGCGAAGCGAAGGGGTCGCTCGTCGGCCCGATAACCGGCATAGCATTCGACCTTGAGTTCCAGATCCATAGGCGGGCGAGCGCCGCTCCTTGCCCGGCTTGTGCGTGGCTCAGTATAGCTGCCGGGCATCCCAGAGATGGCCCGTCGCCCGGCTGAGGAAAGAGCCCATGATGAGACGAGTTCTCGCCGTGGTTACCCGTCGGGCGGAGTGGATTCTTGGGTGCGCGCGGTCTGCCCCGATGCTTCGTCCCGGGAAGGACCAGAGCAGGTCCGAGGAGAAATCCCTTTACTACACGCCGGCCGGCAGCGCGGCTTCACGCAGGAACTTTGCGGACTCTTCGGGTGGCGTGGGATTGATGTAGAAGCCCGTGCCCCACTCGAACCCGGCCACCTTGGTGAGCTTGGGCATGATCTCCATGTGCCAGTGGTAGTAATCCTCGGCGGATTCCCCGATCGGGGAAGTATGGACGATGTAGTTATACGCCGGAAAATCCAGCACGCGGTCCAACCTCGCCAGCATGTCTTTCAGGAGGGGAGCGAGTTGCTCGAACTCGCGTTTCTGCGATTCCTCGAACGAACACTGGTGCGTCTTGGGAATGATCCACATCTCGAAGGGGAAGCGGGGGGCAAAGGGCGCCATCGCAAGAAAGCCGTCGTTCTCAGAGATCATCCGGATTTTGCTTTCGGTCTCCTGCCGGATGATGTCGCAAAAGATGCAGCGCTCCTTGAAGTTGTAATGCTCGCGCGCGCCCGCCACTTCTTCCGTCACGCGCTTGGGCACCACGGGCAATGCGATCAGTTGGGAGTGGGTATGTTCCAGTGATGCGCCTGCGGCATCGCCGTGGTTCTTGAAGATCAGGATGTAGCGGAAGCGGCGGTCCTTCTTCAGGTCGATAATCCGGTCGCGATAAGCCCAAAGCACGTCCTCCACCTGACGCGTGGGCATGGAAGCAAGGGTCAAGTTGTGCTGGGGAGTCTCAATGATAACTTCATGCGCGCCGATTCCATTCATCTTGTCGTAAAGGCCTTCGCCCTGGCGGTTCAGCGAGCCTTCAATCCCCAGAGCGGGAAACTTGTTCGCCACCACGCGCAGCGACCAGCCGGGAGTATTGGGGCTGCTGCCGTCGCTGCGGTAGGCGAGGATTTCCGGCGGGGTCTTGGACTCGTTTTTGTAGCAGAACGGGCAGAAGCCCGATCCTCGAATCTCAACCTTATCACGGACGAAATCGCTCGGCCGCTTCGCCCGGTCCGTGGCAATAATGACCCATCGACCGGTGACAGGATCTTTTCTTAGTTCGGGCAAAATTATAGCTCCTTGGATCTTGGGATCGCTCTACGTTTTGGCGTTTTCCGCCTTACGGCATCGGCTCCCCCTGCAGAGCCTAAAACGAGGCCTTGAAAGCGTCCTTGATGAGTCGGACTTCGAGGCCTGCCGCAGAATCCCAGGCGACGCTGGCAATATCAAACCGGTAGCTGGGCGGCTTACGCCCCAGCCGCCGCAGATATTCCTGGGCGGTCCGGGCAATGCGTTTTTGCTTGGCCTTGGAAACCGCGGCCTCCGGCGGACCGGCCTCGTCCGACGTCCGGGTTTTGACTTCCACGAACGACAGGACCGGCCCGTCCCAACCGATCAGATCAATTTCACCGGCGCCGGAGCGGGCGCGGCGATTCCGAGCTACGATTGTGTAGCCCGCCTGGCGCAAATACCAAAAGGCCAGGGTCTCGCCCCGCGCGCCCGTCTTCAAGTGCTGCGTTTTGCTCGGCGGCCCCAGTGCGGCGTGTCGCGCCCGCCGGCGTTCCTTCCAGACCAACGCACGATACATGAGCCGCGCCAGAGTGCTCAAGGGTTCTGCGCCTTTTCGGGCCTAGCGTTCCGCTTCTGTGAGGCAGCGATCCAGGACGTCGACGGCGAAATCCGCCTGCTCACGATCGATCAGGAGCGGCGGCATCAGCCGGACGGTACTTTCGCCGCAGCCAAGGACCAGCAACCCCTGTTCGAACGCGCGCCCAATCACCTGCTTGCACACTTCGGGATTCGGTTCGCGAGTCTCCTGGCTCTTCACCAGTTCGATTCCAATCATCAGCCCGCGACCACGCACTTGGCCGACCAAGCGATGCTTGTGCGGCCAATCGGCGATTCTTCCCTGGATATATTCGCCCACCCGTGCTGCGTTCGCGATGTATTTCTCTTCCAGAAGGCGAATTGTTTCCAGCGCCGCCGCGCAGGCCACCGGGTTGCCACCAAACGTCGAGGCGTGCGCACCGGGACCCCAATTCATCAGGTCCGCACGAGCCACCGTCACGCCCAGCGGCAAACCGGAGGCAATACCTTTGGCGGCCACCAGGATGTCGGGCACAACTCCGAAGTGCTCGCAGGCCCACATTTTGCCGGTCCGCCCCATGCCGCATTGGACCTCGTCGAAGATGAGCAGAATCCCGTACTTATCGGCCAGCCGCCGCAGGTTGTCGAGGAACCGGGGCGGCGGAATGATGTAACCGCCTTCGCCCTGGATCGGCTCCACCACGATGGCCGCGACTTCTTCGGGCGGCACGGCGGTCTTGAACAGTTGCCGCTCCAGCAGGTCCGAGCAGACGCAATCGCACACGCACTCCGGGGCGCGGTGGCCTGCCGGGCAGCGATAAGGATTGGCATACGGCACATGGACGACCCCGGGCAACAGCGGGCCGAAGCCTCGCCGCTGCACGGTCTTGCTGGCCGTAAGTGAAAGCGCGCCGAACGTGCGCCCGTGGAAACCGCCGAGAAAGGCAATGAATTGGTGGCGCCGGGTGTGGTAACGCGCAATCTTCATGGCCGCTTCGATGGCCTCGGCGCCGGAGTTGCCGAACGAAACTCGTTTGGGAAAGTTCCCGGGCGTGATCTGGGCCATCTTCTGCGCCAGTTGCGCCAGCAGAGGGTAATAGAAATCCGTCCCCGACATATGGATCAGGGTCTCGGCCTGTTTCTGAATTGCGGCCACCACGTCCGGATGGCAGTGGCCGGTTGAAACCACGCCGATACCGGCGGCGAAATCCAGGAAGCAGTTCCCGTCCACATCCTCCACGATCGCACCTTGTCCGCGTTGGGCGACAAGCGGATAGTCACGGGTATAGGAAGGTGAGACGAATTGCTGGTCGAGCGCCAGGACCTTCCGGGCTTCGGGCCCGGGAAGAGGTGTCAAAATGCGCGGCAGTTTGCTCTCCATGGAATCTCTCCTCTCCGCTGCACACGGCAGCGCTCAGGCAAGTTTCAAGATCCTTCGGTGAGGAAATAACGGAGAGGATCAGTCGCCCCCAAAAAGGTTGGGTCGAGCCAACACCGGAAGACTATGCCGCAGGTTCTGCATGTTCACTTCCGCTTCCAGCGTGTTCCAGCTTTGGTATCTTCCAGTATAACACCGGCATTAAGCAAACTGGCTCGAATCTCATCGGAGCGGGCGTAGTTGCCGTGGCCTCGGGCGCCGGTGCGCTCCGCCAGCAGTTTCTCGATTGCTTCGTCACTCAGGGTTTCGACGAGCATCGAGGCCGGCTGACCGTTCCCCAGTTCGAGCCCCATGGCATCTTTCCCCGCCTCGGCCGCCGAATCTGCCGCGGCAACTGCTGATGGTTTGATGAGGCCAAACTTCACAAGCTTGGCGTGGTCGTTATCGTCCAGCACGGCAAAGACGCGGTCCCAGCGTTCCAGCGTGTCGAGGAAAGCGCCGCGGTCACCGTCGCAAAAATCCCCGTGGTCCATTGCGGTGTTGCCATCGCGCACCATGTCGAAGATGGCGCCGAGCGCTTCGGCGCTGTTCAGATTGTCGTCAAGTGCGGCCTCAAATTTCTGCCGCGCCTCCTGCGCACGCGCCTGGAGGACCGTGCTGGTTCCGGCCGGGAAACTCTCCTTGGTCAGGCGGAAGCGAAAATTGCGGAGCCGGTCAATCGACTGTTGTGCCTGGTGCACCCCGTCAAAAGTGAAATTAAGTGGTTTGCGGTGGGGCACCGAGGCCAGGAGGTAGCGAACGGCCGAGGGCTTATAGCCCCTGGCGATCAGGTCCCGCAGCGTGTAGAAGTTGCCGAGCGATTTCGACATCTTCTCGCCATTAACGATCAGGTGCTCGGAATGCATCCAGACTTTCACGAAAGTTTTGCCGGTGGCGGCTTCGCTCTGCGCGATTTCATTCTCGTGATGGGGAAAGATCAGATCGCTGCCGCCGGAGTGGATGTCGAAGGTCTCGCCCAGGTACTGCATCGACATCGCAGAGCATTCGATGTGCCAGCCGGGCCGCCCGGGGCCGAAGGGGGTCTCCCAGAAAGGCTCTCCTGGTTTCGCGGCTTTCCAAAGCACGAAGTCACGGACGTCGTTCTTGTCGTACTTATCGGTGTCCACGCGCGCGCCCGCGCGCGCACCAGAAAGGTCAATCTGGGTCAACTGGCCGTAGTGCGGAAAAGCGGCAACCTTGAAGTAAACAGACCCATCGCTCGCGTAAGCGTATCCCCGGTCCACGAGCGTCTGGATGAGCTTCACCATTTCCCCGATGTGTTCCGTGGCGCGGACGAGAAACTCCGGATCTTCCAGGTTCAGGAGTTGGCGATCGATCTGGAAGGCCGCGCTGTACTTGTCGGTGTAGGCACGCAGCGGCATTCCCGCCGCCTGGGACTTGCGAATCGTGTTGTCGTCAACGTCGGTGAGGTTAACGACATGACGGAGTTGGAAGCCCTTGTACTCCAGGTAGCGGCGCAGGATGTCCTGAAAAACGAAGGTGCGGTAGTTGCCAATGTGCGCGTAGTCGTAAACCGTGGGCCCGCAGGTGTACATGCGGACCGTATTGCCTTCCAGCGGTTGGAACTCATCCACTTGGCGTGTGAGCGTGTTGTAAAGGCGTAAAGACATATAGGGAATTTGTCGCAATAGGTTTAAACTATCGATTCTATGGGGGGGCTCGACAGCAAGTCAAGAAAAGAGCAGGGGACGCGGCCTGGGCAACGCCAAATTGCCTGAAGGGTTCGTGCGAGGCTGACCCTCCAAGATTCGACCCGGCATGGCGGTTTTCGGTCAAACCCTTCGCGCAAACCGATGGTCGGGAACAGTCGAAGCTGCCCAAGGCCCGACACCCAGGCGAGAGAAAAGGCGAGGACCCTTTGAGTGATCCCATTGAACAAAACGGCGTAGTGGGCGCAGGAGGGGCTGGATTCCCGACCGCAGTGAAATTGCGCCGGCCCGCTGAAACCTACATCGTAAATGCGGCAGAGTGTGAGCCGCTGCTGCACAAAGACAAGGAACTCCTGCACCACTACGGTGCGGAGATGCTTAGCGGCCTCGCGACTGCCATGGAGCGTGTGGGCGCGCGGCGCGGCATCATTGGTATCAAGGAGAAGTACGACGACGTCATTCGGAATCTCGCGCCCCTTGTACCCGCGGGTGTCGAAATCTGCCCCCTGCGCGACGTCTACCCCGCAGGCGACGAGTTTGTCCTGGTTTTTGATGTGACGGGCCGGGTGATCCCGCCCGGCGGCCTGCCGCTAGATGTGGGCGCGGTGGTCTCGAACGTGGAGACGCTGATCAACGTGGCACGGAACCGCCCGGTTACGCACAAGTATCTGACTGTGGCGGGCGCCGTGGCCGAACCCCTCACGCTGCACGTGCCCGTGGGAATGGCCATCGGAGAAGTCATTGCTGCCGCGGGGGGCGTGACCGCAAACCCCTGTGAAGTGCTGGTGGGCGGGGCCATGATGGCGCATCTGGCACGCGGGTTGGAAGAACCGGTCACGAAAACCACCGGAGGTCTGATCGTGCTGCCGCGCGACCACGCCTTAATCCACCGCTATCTGCGCACTTGGATCGCGATGGACCGCATCGGCAAATCGGCGTGCGATCAGTGCACGTTCTGCACCGAACTCTGCCCACGCTATCTGCTCGGCCACCCCATTGAACCGCACAAGGCCATGCGGGCTCTGGGCTTTGCCCCCGACAAAGACCGGCTCATGATGGGCACGCTCTACTGCTGCGAGTGCAACCTGTGCAGCCTGTTCTCCTGCCCGGAAGACCTGGATCCTAAAGATGTTTGCGCTCATGACAAGAAGCTTGCCCGGGAGCGCGGCCTGGGATGGCAGGGCCGGCCCGAAGACATCCAGCCGCACCCGGTTGGGAACCAGCGGCGCATTCCCACGCACCGGCTGATGGCCAAGCTCGGCCTCACCCGGTTCCACAACGTGGGACCACTGGAGGACCGGCCGCTCGCGCCCCGGCGCGTGGTGGTGCCGCTGCAGCAGCACGTGGGCGCCCCCTCCGTGCCTACGGTTCGCCCCGGAGAATCCATCCACGCCGGCGACCTGATTGCTGCGCCACCGGCCGGTAAACTCGGCGCCAATATTCACGCCAGCATTTCGGGGACGGTGCGGGAAATCGACGGAGCGGTCATCATCGAAGCATGACTTTATACCGCAGGAAGGATGGGAATTCACGTGGCTGAAATGGACACCATCGGGCTTGTGGAAGTCACCAGCATCGGCATTGGCTACAGGGCTCAGGACGCCATGCTCAAGGCCGCTTCCGTGCAACTGCTGCTGGCGCGCACCATCTGCTCCGGCAAATACCTGATCGCAGTAAGCGGCGACGTGGCCTCCGTGGAATCAAGCGTGGAAGCCGGAGCCGCGGCCTCCGAAGGCGCCTTGATCGAGCGGCGAGTTATCTCCCGCCTGCACCCTTCCGTGTTTCCCGCCATTTCGATGGCGGTGGATTTGCCCCCCGAACAATTCGAGGCGTTGGGCATCATCGAGACTTTCACCGCCTCCACCATCGTCGACGTTGCTGACGCCGCTGCCAAAGCCGCCAACATCAAGCTCTTTCGCATTCACCT
>PMYF01000398.1:12550-24365 GCA_003171295.1 Acidobacteriota bacterium
CCGGGAATTGTTCCGCGAGTATATCTAGCCAGGAGCATTTGCAGCCAAAATTTCAGGTTGGGGCTGGCTATCATCGTGAGGTGCCCTGCTCTTTGGGCGACCAAGGCCCCCGCCAGTCCGGCTGAAGTGTGCGCCGTCGGCACTGTCATCCTGAGCATTCGTTGCCGAAAAACTCCCATCCTTTAATGTCAGAAACGGATGCCAACTGGCATAATCGGGGTGGGGGAAGCACCAAAAGCACAAAAACGGCCAGGCGATCTGCTGACCCTGACTCGTTTAACTCGCCGTCTTGAAGAGAGGAAAGTATGGGTAGGACGTTTTTTGTTTGGACTCGCGATTTGCATCTTTACATTGGGTTGGGGCTCAGTCCGTTGGTGCTGTTGTTCGCAATCAGCGTTATCTTCCTGGATCACCCTGCGCTCCCCTTGGGTGGCTCGGGGGTCATCCGGAGAACCAGCGCGACCGTCCAGATTCCGGAAAATCTGGAGTATGTCGAAGGGATGGCGCGTGCGCAAGCATTTCAACAGATCATGCGTCAGGTGGGGGTGGTGGGTGAAATTGGTTACATCATCTACAATCCGAGCCAGCATCGCATGGTCGCTCACGTTTTCAAACCCGGCAGCGAGATTACTCTGGACGTCAATTTGAGCACTCACATCGCGAGTCTGGAAGAACGAAAGACGGGGATCTTCGCCGCCTTGATCTATTTGCACAAATCGCCTGGCCCGCACAATGTGAACATTCGTGGAAATTGGTTCTACACCTCTGTTTGGCGGTGGCTGGCAGACGCGTCCGCGTATCTCCTTTTCTTTCTTTCGGCAAGTGGGACTTATCTCTGGTGGGTCATCAAGGCCGAACGAAAGATCGGCCTCCTCCTTCTCGGGGCCGGCGCTACTTCATTCATGGGAGTTATCTATGCCATTGCCCTTTGATGCCGAACGTTCTCCGGTGGTAGTGGCGGAAGGGGTGAAGGCGCGCCGTCGCGGCTGGGGAAAGACGATCGAGATTTGGAATGAGAAGCTGCACTACTATAGCGGGCTTTACCTTTTGCTGTTTATCTGGCTGTTCTCTCTCACGGGCCTGGTTCTGAATCACCAGTGGGAGATCCACAATTTTTGGGAAAGACGCAAGGAATCAACCTTCACCCAAAAAGTGCAGCCGCCGCCGGGGAATTCGGATATGGAACGGGCGGGAGATTTGATGCGGCAACTGCACCTCCGAGGTGAGATCCAGTTGACGGACTCCCATCCGCAGCCGGAACGATTCGAATTCAGAGTATATAAGCCGCCGTTGTTGACTGACATCCGGCTGGACCTCGGGAAGAATGAGGCAACATTGCACCAGATTCGGGTAAACGGGTGGGGATTCATGGAAATGCTCCACACCTTTGACGTCGAAAAAAGGGAGGGCGCGGGGGCACCACGCAACTGGCTGCTCAGCAAGATTTGGTGTTTTTCCATGGATGCTGTCGCCGTGGGTTTTATCTTTATGGTGCTGAGCAGTTACTACATGTGGTTCCGCCTCAAAAAGTCCCATCTCTGGGGGTGGTTTACGCTGGCGTTGGGATTTGGGATTTGCGGGTTCTTCGTCGCCGGCCTGAACTGGCTGTACCGGTTGGGTTGAGAGGTATCGCGGGACGCTCAGGCATAGAGGCCCGTGACGGCACCCCGCCTCCCTCACGCCACTACCAATTCCACGCCGCACCTCTCCAGCAACTTCTCGAACCGTGGCGGCAAGTTCTGGTCGGTCACAATCGTGTCCACGGCCTCCAGGGGCGCGAGGTGTGCCATCGCCTGCCGGCCAAATTTGGAGTGATCGGCCACCACGATGACCCGCCGCGAAACGTCGATCATCTTGCGTTCCGACCCTACCACCAGCGTGTTCGTGTTGCTGAGCCCTGCTTCGGTGACGCCCCCAATGCCCATGACGAGGACGTCCGCGGCCACGCGACTCAGCATCTCTTCACAGATCGGACCCAGCAGCACGCCCAGACGCGGGTAAAGGTAACCGCCCGTGAGCGTCAACTCCATGCTCTTGGAATCAGAGAAAATCTGCGCGATGAGGATGGAATTGGTGATGAGTTGCAGGGAGTGGCCCAGAAGTTGACGCGCCACTTCCCCCACGGTTGAACCACCGTCCATGATGACGGTCTGCCCATCTTCCAGCAAGGCCGCAGCCGCTCGGCCAATGCGCTGCGTTTCTTCCCGGGTGCGCGTGGCGGCCACCCGGATGCCGCGTGACTCGGCCTGAACTTGCAGTGAGACGGCGCCTCCGCGCACCCTTCGAACCAGGCCCTGCCGCTCCAGTTCCATGAGATCGCGGCGCAGACTGGATTCCGAAACGTCCAGTTTGGAAGCCAGGGTTGCGGCGTCGATAAACTCCTGGGTGCGAATCAGATGGTGAATCTTGATTTGGCGTTCGGCAGCTCTCATGGCAAACAAGATAACACAAAGCCGGTGAAAGTAGAAGAATTATGAACGAAGATGACGTTATGTGAAAGTATGAAGGAAAACATATTGCAACAGAGCTCAGTATCTGTCAGTATGGTGCGTGAAATGACGCCACAAGTCAATCGCGCTGCGGTTGAGAGCATCGTTCGGGAAATCGTCCTGAAGCGGCTGGGACCCTGTGCGCAGAAGGATGCGGCGGCCCACCCCTCCCGCCTGGTGGTAAATGCTTCCGCGCGCCACATGCACGTCAGCCAGGCTGATCTCGACGCCTTGTTTGGTCCGGGCCACCAACTGAAGCTCCTGCACCCTCTCTATCAACAGGGAAGCTTCTCCGCGGAGGAGACCGTGGTGCTCATCGGACCGCGCGGCCGGTCGATCTCCAATCTCCGCATTCTGGGCCCAGTTCGCTCCGCCTCACAGATTGAGATGGCCTTCACGGATGCCGTCGCGCTGGGAATCGAGAATTTGCCGATCCGCCTCTCCGGTGACATCGAGGGAACACCGGGAGCCTTCGTCATGGGTCCGCAGGGCGTGGTGGAACTCAAGCAGGGCGTCATCCGGGCGGCGATGCATGCGCACATGAGCCCGGCGGACGCGGAGTTTTATGGGGTTCGCCACCGCGACGTCATGAAGCTGAAAGTGGGGGATGGGACCGGGGTCACGTTCGACCGGGTGCACGTGCGCGTCGATCCCGCGTTTAGGCTGGAAGTTCACTTGGATACGGATGAGGCCAATGCTTGCGCGCTGCACCTAGCCAAGCAGGTCGAACTGCTTAAACCGTAGCCCGGCCGTCTTTAGGCCCGGCAGATAAGCGTACGAAGCACTACAGCTCAGGAGAAGAAGCGATGAATCAAGCTTTGGGAATGATCGAAACGAAAGGGCTGGTGGCACTGATCGAGGCCACCGACGCCATGCTGAAGGCCGCGAACGTCACCTTCGCTCGCTGGGAGCCGGTGGGTTCGGGGTTGGTTACGGCTTTCGTGGAAGGCGATGTCGCGGCCGTCAAAGCGGCCACGGATGCCGGCGCGGAAGCTGCGGCGCGCTTGGGCGAAGTGGTCAGCGTGCAGGTGATTGCAAACCCGCACGAGGACCTCAGCGTCTTCACGGCGCCGCCCACCAAGACACCCAAGAAGTAGAAATGTGCGGAGAAGCCATCGAAAGGCCAACGAGGAGAGAGTTATGAATCAAGCGCTGGGATTACTCGAAACCAAAGGGCTGGTAGCACTGGTGGATGCGAGCGACGCCATGTGCAAGGCGGCTGACGTCCAACTGGTGAAGACGATTCAGATTGGCGGCGGCTACGTGACCACCATCGTGCGCGGCGACGTCGGCAGCGTGCGAGCGGCCATTGACGCGGGCGCCGTGGCGGCCAAGGCGCTGGGTGAATTGGTGGCTGCCCACGTGATTCCCCGCCCGCACGAAGGCGTTACTGAAGGCTTTTTGAAGTAGGCCGCCCAGCGGGCAGGGAGCACGCTCTGGCNNGGGCGTCATGGCCCTGCGCACCCCGATCAATCGGGGGGCTGCATGAGGAGAATCGCATGGCACAGCAAGCAATCGGAATGATCGAGACCCATGGACTGGTGGCGCTGGTGCAGGCCTCCGACGCCATGTTGAAGGCGGCCAACGTGCAGTTCAAGGGCTGGCGGAAAATCGGTGGAGGCCTCTGCACGGCCTTCGTCGCCGGCGACGTTGCTGCGGTAAAAGCCGCAGTGGATGCGGGCGCCCTCTCGGCCAAGAACGTGGGCCAGGTGGTGAGCGTCCAGGTGATCCCGCGTCCGCATGACGATCTGGGCACGGTTCTGCCTGAATAACGCAAGGCTAGAGGGAAGGTGCGGCCATGTTCCTGGCCAAAGTAATTGGTCATGTCGTTTCGACGCAGAAGGATGCCCGCTTTCAGGGCATGAAACTGCTGTTGATCCAGCCCCATGTCACGCGCGACGGAAAGCTGGTCGAATCCGGGAGCTCCGTGGTGGCGGTCGATAGTGTGGGCGCCGGCGAAGGTGAACTCGTGATGTTCACCCAGGGAAGCTCCGCGCGCCTGACCGACACGACGAAAGATTCTCCGGTCGACACTGTCATCATCGGCATCGTGGACACCGTGGAAGTGGCGGGACGGCGGCTGGCAAAACCCTGAACGGCCTCGCGGTCGGGAGGGGCGGGACGGATTAAGACTCCGTAGAGGCAAGGTCTATGAGCACAACCACTGATCCGATGATCGCCGCAATTGTCGAAGAGGTTATCCAGCGCTTGCAGCCGCGCCTCAGGGCGCAGGGGTCCGTGCGGCAGGCCGCAACCGGCGACCACGGCGTGTTTTCCACGGTGGACGAGGCCGTGAAGGCAGCCTATGCCGCGCAGAAGCTCCTGGCGGCGCGCAGCCTGGCGGAGCGCGGGGAGATCATCGAAATCATCCGCCACCTCTCAGTCGAGCGCGCGGAAGAACTCGGCAAGATGGAGTTTGAGGAATCGCGCCTGGGCCGGCTCGAACACAAGATCGAAAAGATGCGGCTTGTCCAAAAGGTGCTGGGCATTGAAGCCATGCGGACGGAAGCGCGCACCGACTCGACAGGAATCTTTCTGCTGGAGTACGCACCCTTCGGCGTGATCGCCATGGTGCTGCCCAGCACGCACGGAGTGCCCACCATGGGCAGCAACGCCATCAGCGTCATCGCGGGTGGAAACACCGCCGTGTTCAGCTCCCACCCGGCCACGGCCCGCAGCGTGGCCTACGCCGTGCGGCTCTTCAATCGGGAGATCGAAAAGCGCACCGGCCTGCGCGACCTGCTGTGCACGGTGGAGTCTCCCACGATCGAATCGGTCAATGAACTGTTCCGCCACCGCGAGGTGGCGCTGATTTGCGTGACGGGTGGCGGGGCGGTCGTCGATGCCGCCATGCAGTCCGGAAAGCGGGTGGTGGCGGCAGGTCCGGGCAATCCTCCGGTGCTGGTGGATGAGACGGCGGACCTCTCCAAGGCTGCGGAAGCCATCATTGCCGGAGCCTCTTTTGATAACAACTTACTTTGTATTAGTGAGAAGGAAGTATTTGTGGTGGCCAAAGTCGCCGACGAATTCCTGGGGGCGATGAAGCGCGCCGGCGCCGTACAGCTCAACCACGCACAGGTGGAGAAACTGACGCAAACCGTATTTGACTTCGAGGAAGGAAAAGGCGGCGGACGGGGCCGGGCGCATGTGAAGCGTGAGTTTGTGGGGAAAGACCCGGCGGTGCTGGCCGACGCCATCGGCATGCACGTGCCCGCGGAAACCCTCTTGCTGTTTGGCGAGACCGATGAGGATCATCCGTTCGTACAGACCGAGCAAATGATGCCCTTCCTGCCGGTCGTGCGGGTCGCCTGCGTCGACGACGGCATCCGGGCCGCCCTGAAGGCGGAGCACGGCTTCCATCACACGGCCCTCATGCACTCCCGCAACGCGGAGAACGTGACCAAGATGGCCCGCGCCATGAATACCACGATCTTTGTGCAGAATGCGCCTTGCTTCGCCAGCCTGGGCTCCGGCGGCCCGGGCATTATGAGTTACAGCGTGGCCACGCCGACCGGCGAAGGCGTCACCACGCCCTTGACGTTTACACGCCAGCGCTCGATCACCATTGCGGGCGCGCTGCACATCATCTAGGTTGAGCCGATGTTTATTGCCCGCATCGACGGATCAATTACTTCGACGGTCAAGCACAAGAGCTTGCGAGGCATGCGTCTGCTGATCGGCCAGCGGCTGGAAGCGGACGGCAGCGAGGTGGGAGAACCCCAGGTGCTGGCGGACGATCTGGGCGGGGGCATCGGTTCCTACGTACTGGTCTCGACCGACGGCGAGCTGGCCAGGCAGAAATTGGGGGATAACACCACGCCCACACGCCTGTTCGTGGTCGGCATTATCGATCAAGTGGGCGGTAAGGGGTCTCTGGCGACCCGAATGGAAAGGTTTTCGACAACGAAGTCTAAGTGAAGTCTGAGCCTATGCGCCTGGGAATTGTTCGCGGAAACGTCGTCCTGAGCTTGGCCGATCCGGGTCTCGCTGGCACTCGATTCTTGATTGTCGAACCGGTGACGTCTCAGGCACTGGTGGCGCAGGATGGAACGGGCGGCGGGAAACAACTTATTGTTGCCGACCATCTGGCCCCGGCCGAGGGGCAGATGATTGCCTTCGTCGAAGGCCGGGAGGGCGCCAACCCTTATTGGCCCGAGCGCGCGCCGGTGGATGCCTACTGTAGTCTGCTGGTTGATACGGTGGATTACCACCCACCGCGCGCCCAGGCCGAAAAAGAGAACAAGGCGTCTCCCGGAGGTTGATGAAAAACATGGTAGCGCCGACCTTTAGGTCGGCACGTGCTGAGCTAAAGCTCAGCGCTACAACACGCTATCAACCTGGTCAGAGGCCGCGAGGACATTTGTCATCAACCTGCTGGGAAAGCGCTGACGCCGGCAGGCGGCGAATGTGCAGGTGAGTGAAGGCGGGGTCAAATTATGAAGAGAGTCGACTTACAAAGTTACAAAGTGCTGACCGGCAAAAACCTGGAAGCGGCCGTGGCCGCGGGCGCCAGCGAGATTGTACTCGCGGAGGGCGCCGTGTTGACGCCCACCGCGCGGGACGTCATACGCCGCGCCGGCCTCGCCATTGTCGCCAATCACAATGGGGCGAGCGCGCCACCCGTTCGTGAAAGCGCCAGCCCGCGCGCCATCGCGCCCGCGCCACCTGCCCCGAGCCCGGTTCTCCCCAGGTCCACGCGCTCGGATGAAGCTATCCTGAATTCGCCCGAAGCCTTGGTCATCAAGCAAGAAATGATCCGGGTGGGGAAGAAACTCTGGGACCGGCAATATGTGGACGGGAACGGCGGCAACATTACCTACCGCATCACTCCGGACCGGGTGATCTGCACGCCGACGTTGCTGAGCAAAGCCGACCTGACCCTCGACGACTTGTGCCTGGTTGACCTGGAGGGAAACCAGCTAGCCGGGAAGGCCAAGCGAACCAGCGAAGTGTATCTGCATCTCGAAATTTACAAGACCGTTCCCGAAGCGCGAGCCGCCGTGCACGCTCATCCGCCCCACGCCACGGCATACGCAATTTCGGGGCGCGTGCCTCCCCGCTGTGTCATTCCCGAACAGGATGTTTTTGTGGGATCCGTCGCCATCTCGCCCTACGAGACGCCGGGCACGCGCGAATTCGCCAAGACCATCGTTCCTTACGTAAAGGACCACAACACCATCCTACTGGCCAATCACGGCCTCATCTGCTGGGCTGACACCGTCACCCACGCCGAGTGGTACGTGGAAGTCGTTGACACTTACTGCCGCACGCTGATGTTGGCCGCGCAACTGGGCAACGGGATCACGCGCATTCCCCCTGACAAGCAAGCCGTGCTGCTGGAAATCAAGAAGCGCCTGGGACTGCCGGATGCGAATTATGGCCTCAAGGAATGCCAGCTCTGCGACCAGCCGGAAACGCCCGGAGGTATCACCGTGTGCCCCACCGCCTGCCCCCAAAATTGCCCCGGCGGGTGCAACAGCAAGAGTGGGGACCTCGAAACTCTCATCAAAACCATCACCGACGAAGTCATGGCCGCCCTGAACGCCAACCCTTAGCAGTTCGTTGAAGAAGATACCGACGTTGTCATTCTGAGCCCTTCGCTGTCATTCTGAGCAAAGCGAAGAATCTCGCCCTGCCCGCGTGCAGCAAGTGGATCGCAGAGCTGCGCTCTGCGCCAGCCGGCGAAGAATCTCCCCCTGGGCATTTTCATAAACATACGAGATTCTTCGTGGGTCGCCGCGGCGACTCCGTGGCTACCCGCTTGACGTAACTACAAATTGTAACTACACTGCGCTACGCAATATGAATGGGATGAAGCGAAGCGGCAATCCAACATTCAGAAGCACGGAATCGACTTCGTTGGGATCGAAAAGGTGTTTGCGGGCCAAACGGTCACGATTCTGGATGCCCGGATTGATTATGGCGAACCCCGGTTCCTTACCGTAGGGTTGCTCCAGGGTCATGTGGTTGTCACCGCCCATACCGAGACTGATGAAGTGATCCGAATCATTTCCGTTAGGAAGGCAACGAAGCATGAAGAAATCAGCTACTTCAAGGAAGTCGCGGACTGACTGGAAGCGAGTAGACGCGCTGAAGGATGACAGAATAGATTTTTCTGACACGCCGAAATTGACACCGGAGATGTTTGCCCGGGCAGTCCTCCGGCGGGGCCTGAAGCTTGTGCCAAGGAAAGAGCAACTCACCATACGGGTCGATAGCGATGTCCTCGAATGGTATAAGCAACAGGGGCCACGTTATCAAACCCGCATCAATGCTTTGCTCCGCGCTTATATGCAGGAACGTCTGCGTACGAGCGTGTGACGAGGCCGGCGCCTGCATCCCGCCGTGCGGGACCGTTAAGAAGTCGGGACTGACCAGGGATAGCAGGCAGTCACAGAAATATTATGCATGTTCGTGGGGCGCATACATAAAAGACAATGTATGCGCCACCCGCGCATAGACAGCGCAACGGCCGAGGCTTTAGAAAAGGAGACCGAACATGTCATTAATCGCTGATGGAGCCGTCGAGGGCCTTATGGACGCGATCGCGAACCCAAAGCCCGCGCTCGAGCAACAAGGGCAGACGCAGATCAATCTCCCGCTGTCAGTTCCCGACCCAGGACAGGGAATGACAGTGTCGCCTGCAGCGCCAAAGCCGCTTGCGGGGGCAGCTTTGGCGCGGCTTAGGGTGTCGTGTGGAAGGTGCTAACGGGTTACCATAGTTTCTTGCGAACGATGGGACCGAGCGCCATCAGAAAGGTCGCCATCAGAAGCATGCTGCCAGGTTCCGGGGTGGGCGTGCCGCCACCGCTGCCGTTAAAGCCGCCGCCACCTTCGCCAGGAGTGCCCACGCAGCCAATGGAGACCTGGTTCTGAATCCCTGAAGTCGGGTCCTGTCCGGCAAACGACACTGCACCATTTTCCGCCAGGGCTCTGCCGCAGAGATCCGTTGCGCCGGGATCGAAGCTGATGGACGTGAGCGCGAGAATATTCCCTGCGAACGCAGAGTTGACACCGAGAGTCGCGGAGCTGCCGACCACCCAAAACAGGCTGTCACTTGGAGAGAGGCCGCTCACATCTACTTTCGAGCCGGTTCCGGTGATCAGCGTCTTCGGCATCTGGAAAACGAATACCGAATTGGCGACGCCATGGTCGGTAAGAGTGAGTGTTCCGTCCACCGCCAAGTTTAAAGTCGCCGCGCCAACAGTATAGATGCCCGGCCCGAGGGTCAGTCCAGTCAGGTCACCAGCCGGATATGCGCCAGTGCTCCCCAGGCCCCCTTCCGTAGTGAAGGCACTCGTGAGGTCGATCTTAGCCTGCCCCACGACCGCATTGGGAGCAGTATATATCGTTCCGCTTACACTCCCGGGGGGAAAGCCAGTAACCGCGGCTCCAGGGTAGACGCCCAGATCTCCGGTGATCATAGTCGGATAGGCAGCATTCGTTACCGTCGAACCCGCCAGGACCGCAAAAATATCCGCAGTTTTAAGCGTGTCGGCCTTAACGCTGACCGCACACAATACAACCAGCGAAAGGCAAATAGAAAGTTTCCTCATATTTCCTCCGACTCTCGAATTCATACAAGACGCTCTACCCAGACCGTGCCGGTAGTACTCTCTATCGTCCTGTGATTGATTGTGGGCTTCTCCCATCGGGAAACCCCACGGTCACGGACGTGGGAATAACCCAGCTAATCTTAGCAGCGTGATAGAATCCCGCAATGGCCCGAATGTGCCGATTTTTCGGCATATGTGCCGACCCAAATGGCACTTTAGTGCCATATGGGCTTGTCCCCATTTTTGAGACAAACGCGGGCGGCGGGAGAGTAGGAGAGGTAGCGAGCGACGCCCCTCTCCCCTCGTCGAACCGGACGTGCAGGTTTCCCGCATCCGGCTCTCGCAGAGACTCTCGCCTCAAACATGCACAGGTCGGGCCCCGTCTGAGCACAACGCGAGTGCCGCATACGTCGCACTCTCCGCGATGTATGCGACCTTGGGTGCGCGGGTATGAACCCACAGCTACCCGTAGGACGTGGAGGGGGACAACAAGCGCACAGTCTGCGCCACCCGCCAACTTTCCTTCACTTGGGCCGGCCGAAGGCCGTCCGAAGGAAATACCACTGACCCTCGACAACCTGCCAGCAGGCCTGTCGTGGATGGCCGGACACTACCGGTACACATCGCGGCGATGGCCAACGTGGAGAACGGCTACAGTGCGTTCCTTGTCGTCGAATTCGTAGACAGCGCGGTAGTCACCGAGGCGGAAACGCCAGCCCTCACGGCCTGTCAGCTTCAGGCAACCGGGTGGCCGAGGGTTAATCGCGAATGGCGTCACGGACTCGGCCGTAGCTTTCCGTGGAAAGCTGCGCCAGTTCCTTCTGAGCATTGACAGCCTTTCGGCTGCTCATGATGAGCAGAAACTCGACAAGGAGAACCAATGCCTCTTGCTGTCATCCTGAGCGAAGCGAAGGATCCCGGCAGTTCGCGGGGGGTTGGCGAACAGAGTAAACTACGGGGATTCTTCGCCCAAAATGCGGGCTCAGAATGACAGTGCAAGCGATGCTGAATCTAAATGACTTGCGCGTCGAGTTTCTGCAGCGCCCCGCGCAGGATGAAAACGGTGTATTTCACTTGCGATTCATTTCAATTTCAGTGACGGCCTGCTCGAAGGGAATGACTTGGTCTCCAGACGCTTTAGCGCGGTCGTACGCGCGAATTGAATCGAGCTCCTCCAGGTCTTGAAGCAGCTTCTGGTATTCCTCCACGTCGAGGACGACGCTCACCCGATTCCCGTTCTTGTCAACCACGTATTGTTCTTCATGCCCAGCCATAAAAACCTCAAGACGTTGTAGGATCCTCGGCCGGATCCCCATCGGTTCTCTAGCTCTCACTTAACAAGCTCCGCTTGGAAAGTCAAGGAACTGACTCACCTGGAGTCGGAAAGGTACCTTGTACCCCCTCCGTGGGGTTGAAGTGCTTGAGTTGTGGAATCGCCGAAGACCCTTTTTTACCGCAGAGTCACGGAGGCGCAGAGCTTTAAAAACAAAAGACCCTCGCTCCGCGTCTCGGCGCCTCTGCGGTGGAGACAGGCATTTTTTCACAGCTACTTGTGACACAGGTTCACCTTGCGCCCCGGAACGGTGAGTTTCTGCCGGATGTCAGAATTTAGAATCTACCGGTAGGCACAAAGTAACGTACCCCCATTGACAATATCCTGGGGCCAGAGGCTACAATCATGAGCCATGAACGCCGCACCTCATACCGGTTCTCCGCTCAAGCAATTGCAGGCGGCGCGGGCGATGGTGAGTTTTGAGAGAGCCTCTACGA
>PMYF01000398.1:24388-24751 GCA_003171295.1 Acidobacteriota bacterium
GAAAATGCACCAATTTCGCGATAATGGACGACAATCGATCGGCTTTTTGGAAGAAAATGTATAGATTACGCGATAATCGGGGCGAAGCCAGGGTGTTATGGAAAAGAAAGGACAAAGTCGTTTTAAGGGATGGCGAGAAAGGTTGACCGTAGGCGGCGTCCGCAGGGAAGGTGAGCTTTTTGCCCCCGCCAGCGCTCGCCGTGCCCGCCAGGCGGTGTGACCCCTCAACCCCGGCGGCGGGGCCCCCTCCCGCCATGGCGGATCTGCGGCCTCTCGGAGAGGGCTGAGGAGTTCGAGAGGCCGCGACCTGTGACAATTGGGAACGGTAGGTGGCCAGTGCGAGAAAGAGCCGGAGAATCGGCT
>PMYF01000743.1 GCA_003171295.1 Acidobacteriota bacterium
ACTCAGGAGAAGAAAACTATGCGACAGATCCTCCTACGACTGCTCCTGGGCTGGGCGGTGCTGCTCGGCGTACTGGCCCCTGCGGCGCTTGCCCAGGTGCCTGCGAACCCCGGCACTGCTCCCACGCCGCAGGTCGAGGATCGAATCGGCAAACTCGAGCAGCAAGTAGCGGACGCGCGGACGTCCGGAGACAACGCCTGGATGCTGGTCTGCGCGGCTCTGGTTCTGATGATGACGGGCCCGGGCCTGGCTCTTTTCTACGGGGGGCTGGTGCGGAAGAAAAACGTGCTGGCCACCATGATGCAGAGTTTCATCCTCATGGCACTCATTACTCTCCTCTGGGCGTTGTTTGGCTATAGCCTGGCGTTCCATGAAGGCAGTCGTTTTATCGGCAACTTCGGGTACTCGTTCCTGCGCGGCGTGGGCGCGGCTCCCGACGCCGACTATGCGGCCACTATCCCCCAGCAGACTTTCATGGTTTACCAACTCATGTTTGCCATCATCACGCCGGCGTTGATTACTGGCGCATTTGCGGAGCGCATGAAATTCAGCGCCCTGCTGCTCTTCATGGTCCTATGGTCCATCCTGGTCTATGAACCCATGGCTCACATGGTGTGGGGAAAGGGCGGCTTTCTGAATGCCTCCCTGGGCGGGGTATTTCCCACTCTGGATTTTGCGGGGGGCACGGTCGTGCATGTGACTTCCGGCGTTTCTGCGCTGGTGTGCGCTCTGTATTTGGGAAAGCGGGTGGGCTTCCCCAAAGAACCCATGCCTCCGCACAGTGTGGTGCTCAGTTTCATCGGGGCCTGCCTGCTGTGGGTGGGGTGGTTCGGATTTAATGCCGGCAGCGCCCTGGCGGCGGGCAGCCTAGCCACGAGCGCCTTTGTGGCCACACATTTCGGCGCAGCGGCGGCGGCGCTGGGCTGGGCGGCAGCGGAGTGGCTTCGCAACGGCAAGGCCAGCGTCCTCGGAGCGATCTCGGGCGCCGTGGCCGGCCTCGTGGCCATCACCCCGGCGGCCGGTTTTGTGGGGCCCATGTCCGCGCTGGCGATCGGCGCCGTGGCGGGCGTGGTTTGTTTCCTGATGGTCGCGAAAGTCAAGAACTGGTTCGGTTATGACGATTCGCTGGACGCTTTTGGAGTGCACGGCGCCGGCGGCACTCTGGGCGCACTGCTGACTGGCATTTTTGCCGCGAAAGCCATCAATCCTATCTTTAAGGATGGGCAGGGAGCCCCCACGGCGGTGGGGCTGATTGATGGCAACTTCCGCCAAGTGCTCAATCAGTTGGTGGGAGTCGGCATCGCCTGGGTAATGGCCGTGGTGGGCACCCTAGTGATTCTCAAGGTCGTGGATGTCGTGGTCGGCCTGCGTGTTTCGGAAGAAGAGGAAGTGCAGGGCCTCGATTTGTCCCAGCACGGCGAAGAGGGCTACAATCTGGAAACCTAGCATGGAGGGCCGACAGGGGCTCAGGAAGGGCTGCGGTGCGGTAAATGCCATCGTCAAAGGATTAGTCACCATGAAAAAAATCGAAGCCATTATTCAGCCCTCGCGATTCGAAGCGGTGAAGAGCGCGCTTCAGGAAGTGGGAGTGGAGGGTATGACTGTCTCGGAAGTGCGCGGACACGGCCGGCAGAAAGGACACACCGAGGTCTATCGCGGCAGTGAATACACCGTCGATCTTCTTCCCAAGGTCAAGATCGAGATGGTGGTTTCCCAAGCTCTTGCCGATGCGGCCATTCAAGCCATTCTGCGTGCGGCCAAAACCGGTAAAATCGGTGACGGCAAGATCTTCGTGACCAACGTCGATGAGGCCATCCGGATCCGGAACGAAGAGCGCGGCGAAACCGCGTTGTAACGGCAGGAGGCGCCCTGCCTGCCCTTAGCCCGCGCGCCTTTCACCTGGAAATGGGGCGCACAGGTTTCCTCCCCGGAGATGGGGAATCTCGCCTCAAGGTTCTGCAGGCTCCGCTGTAGGCTTGACGGATGCTCCATGCCGATTGATCCTTCCCCTCAAAACGCAAACCCGATCCCTTTCTCCGCTACCCTTTCGTCCTTGTCGGATTATTACGGCGCAGAATCCCTGCGCCTGGAGCGTAACTTCGACCAAACCGGGGAAGGAACCAGGGTCCTGCGAGAGCGGTCGGATTTTGTGGACGCCATCGTGCTTTGCCTGTATCGAGCCTTCCTCTCCCCGGCGCCGCAAGGCCCGCCGCGCCTCTGTCTGCTGGCCCTGGGTGGTTACGGACGGCGGGAGTTATTTCCACATTCGGATATCGACCTGCTTTTTCTGAGCGAGGACGCCAGTGCGCAATCCCCGCACCGCGGGGCTATCGCCGCGTTTCTGCGCATGCTTTGGGACCTCCGGATGCGTGTAGGGAGTAGCACGCGCACCCTCTCAGATTGCGGGCGGCTACATCGCGATAATCTGGAATTCAATATTGCCTTACTTGACTTGCGGTATCTGGCCGGAGACCTGAACCTTTATGGGCGCCTCCACGATGAGGTTATTCCCCATCTGGTGGCGCGAGACCGCCAGGACCTGGTGCGCAATCTGGACGAACTGACCGGCCAGCGCCATGCCAAACACGGTCACACTATTTTCCACCTGGAACCAAACCTCAAAGAAGTTCCGGGCGGCCTGCGCGACTTCCACGTTTGCCGCTGGCTGCTCCGGATCGAGGAGCTGGAGAGACACGGGCGCTGGACGCCCCCCGAGGATCTCTGGCCGTCGCGTGACCGTTACCCGGCGCAGCGCGCTCTGGAGTTTCTTACTGACACGCGTTGCTTTCTTCATTACCTTAATGCAAGAGATGATAACCAGTTAAGTTATGAAGCACAAGCCCAAGCTGCGGCGCGGGGGATAGGCGTGAGGCCGCAAGGCGCCATGGGGCCCGCCGATTGGATGCGAAACTATTTTCGGCAGGCGCGGGTGGTTCAGCAACTGGTCGCCCGGCGCATTGGCGAAGCGGCGCCGGCGCGTTCAGGCCTCTACGCGCTCTATCAAGACTGGCGATCGCGTCTGTCGAATGCAGATTTCTCCGTCGTCCGGGGGCGTATCTTTGTCCGCCAACCGGCCGGGTTCGACCAGGATCCTTTCTTGCTGTTGCGCTTGTTCGAAATGGTGGCACGACACGGACTTCGGTTGAGCCGGGAAGCCGAGAAATTCGTAGAGGCGGAAGTGGCGCGGGGCGGCCACGAGGCGTTCCTCCGGCCACAGCTTGGGCAGCATTTCCGCCGCATCCTGGTCCAACCCCATGCTGCCGAAGCGTTGCGGGGGATGCATCGGTTGGGTTTGCTCGGCGCACTGTTTCCGGAATTTCACGCCATTGACTCACTGGTAATTCGGGACTTCTACCACCGCTATACCGTCGATGAGCATTCCTTCGCGGCGCTGGAAAACCTGCATCGACTCCGGGTGCAAAGTTTGAAGCCAGCACTAGCGGGAACAAGCGACACCGGGCAGGAAGGGGAGAAGAGGTTTGCCGAGGTACTCTCGGAAATTGAGCAGCCGGAGCTTCTCTATCTAAGCCTCCTCTTTCACGATGTCGGCAAGGGGATTCCCGGACAGGATCATATCCGGGGCAGCCTCAAGGCGCTGGAAGGAATCCTGGTGCGGCTGGATCTCCCCGAAGAAGACTGTCACACCCTGCGGTTCCTCGTCGCTCGCCATTTGGAGATGTCAGCCACGTGCCAACGGCGGGATGTTTTTGACCCGGAGACTGTGCACGACTTTGCCAAAATGGTGGGCTCGACGGAGCGCTTGAAGTTGCTCTGCCTGCTGACATATGCGGATATCCGCGCAGTTAATCCGGAAGCCCTTACACCCTGGAAGGCCGAGTTGTTGTGGCAGCTCTATATCGCCACCGCCAATCATCTGGCGCGCAGCGTGGATGATGAAAGGCTGCGCATCACCGGGTCGNNTATCTTGCGACTCACACGCCGGAGGACATCGCCCGGCATTTTGAGCTGGCCCGCCGGCTGGCCAGCGAACCTATTGCGGTGGATCTCCATGCACGCAACCACCATTTCGAGTTGACGGTGGTGACCGCCGATCGGCCCCACCTGTTTGCTTCCATCACAGGAACTCTGGCGGCCTGGGGAATGAGCATCATCAAAGCTGATGCCTTCTCGAACCACGTGGGCATCGTTCTGGATACCTTCAAGTTTGTTGACCTGCACCGCACGCTTGAGTTGAATCCTTCCGAAAGGGACCGTTTCAGGCAGAGTCTTGTCGATGTTCTCAGGGGTGCTGTGCAGCTCGAGAAAATCCTGGCTGCGCGAACCCAGCCCCCCACGGCTGCACGGCCCAAGGTCCAGGTAGCTTTGCACGTGCTCTTTGACGGAGCGAGTTCGTCGCACAGCACCCTGCTGGAACTCATCGCGCAGGATCGTCCAGGTCTGCTTTTTGACGTCAGCTCCACCTTGGCTGGCCTGGATTGCAATATTGAAATTGCCTTGATTGATACGGAAGGGCAACGCGCCATTGACGTCTTTTACCTGACGTATCGTGGCGCCAAACTCGATCCCGTGCTGCAGGAGGCGGTGGGCGACGAACTGCGCCGCCGGCTGTGAGGGGTGGAGGTTGATGTCGAATCCAATCGCGCAGCCCTCTCCTCGTGAGCAGGTAGACCGAAAAAGAACGATGGGCGCACGCGCCTTCACGCCGGATTGAGTCCCAGGCCGGGACGGTCGGGGAGCAGGAGCTTTCCATTCCTGACCTGCACTCCGGCAAAGGGATCGTTCGCGATCAAGAGATTCCCGTCCAAGTCGGCGTAGTCAACCAGGGGCGAGAGGTGCGACGCAGCGGTGACGCTCACGGAACTTGAGACCATGCACCCCAGCATCGTCTTAAGGCCCAGCGCGCGCGCGATTTGAATCATCTTGAAGGCTTCCAGGATTCCACCGGCCTTATCCAACTTGACGTTCACGCCGTCGAAGATGCCCAGGAGTTTGGGAATATCGCGCGCCCGCTGGCACGCCTCGTCGGCAATTAGCGGAAGGCGCACGCGTTCCCGCACCCAGCGTGTTTCCTCCAGCATCTCGGCAGGCATGGGCTGCTCGACAAATTCCACTCCCTGGGTCGCCAGCCAGTTGATTTTGCGCACGGCCACTTCTTTATCTTTCCAGCCCTCGTTGGCGTCCACGCGCAGGGGCTTGTTCGTGGCGCTGCGCACGGCGGCGATGGTCGCATCATCGGTGTCGAGGCCCACTTTGATCTTGAGGACGGGGAAGGCCTGCGCTTCCCGCACCTTCTGGCGGGTGACTTCCGGAGTATCAATCCCGATGGAAAAAGTCGTGATGGGAGCATCGCTCGGATCGAGGCCAAAGAAGCGGTACAGCGGTACACCCAGCTTTTGGCCCACCCAATCCATCAAGGCGATGTCGAGAGCGGCTTTGGCGGCGTATTGCCCGGGCACGCGACGAAAAATCTCGCCGAGGAGTTTCTCGAATTGCCAGGGATCACTACCGGTCACTAAATCGCGTACGGATAGGACAGCTTCCTCGGCACCTGCGGCATTCTCCTTGTAGCGGATGATGGGCGCGCCCTCGCCGTGACCGGTCACTCCATCGCGAATCAACCGCACGTGCAGGGTGTCGCGAAAGTCACTGGACGACATCGTGGTCGTCCAGGTGTGCCGCAGTTTCAATCGAACAATCTCGGTCTCGAGCCTGCTCTCAGAAGGACCGCTCGCATCGCCGCAGTCTCCCGTCCGGCCCAGCGCGGGCGAGGGGAATCCCGGTCCGGACAGAGCGCAAGCGGCTCCTAACGCTCTCATCAAATCACGTCGGTTCATTTCACCCTCCGGCAGGCAACGAGCAGTTTCGTCCACGGCTGATCCGCCAGGCGGCTGATCTGCACGCCGGGATGTTCGTTTGTCGTATCGTGAATGAACTTGCCGTGCCCAATATGCATACCGGTGTGCGTGATCTCCTGGGGCGACTCACCAAAGTAGAGCAAATCGCCTGCCCGCAGTTGGTTGCGTTTCACCGGCTTGATGCCCTCCCACCCTGCCTGCAGGTCCGCATCGCGCGGCAGCACGGTGCCACGCCTGCGGACCAGCATTTGCACAAAACCGGAACAATCGAAACCAAAGCTGGAAGTCCCCCCCCAGAGGTAAGTGCAGCCGAGGAAACGCTTGGCCAGTTCGATCGTCTCCTTGACGCTCAGCGGCCGGGGGTTCGAATCGACGTCGCCGCGTTGAATCCAGGCGGAGCGCCCGTCCGGCAGACGAACCTCGATCCAACGGCCGCCATCATTCCCGGTCTCAGCGGCCACCGCCAGGCGTGCTTCGAACGGGAGCGTCAGCACCGGATGATGCTTGGTCACATCAGGTTCGCGGTAGACATTTGCAGAAAGGCTTACTACCTGCACCGCTTTGGCGCTAGAGGCGTACGGGTGATCGTCAGGGCCGTACCGGCGCAGGGATTTCAGCGGCATCCAGCCAGGGTAGGCATCTGGCGTGCGCACCTTCACCCACTCGTCCTTTTCTTCCAGCACAACAACGCTGGTGCCGCAGATCGCTTGCGATACGATATCGGTGTCCTCAGTTGGGCCGGAATACATGTTGGCAACTGGCATCACCACCACGGCGCCCGGGGCGCCCGGTGCCAGCAACAACCAAGCCAGCAAAAAACTCATGAGAAGCTCTCCCTGGGCGCAACGCCCCAGCGTCGCGCGCATCTTGATTTCGCGCTAAGAGCAGGCCCGGCGTGACTCACCGGGCGGTCCGCCGTCATACCCTATTCCTGCGATTGCTCTTCTTCACGCGAACTTCTCTGACGAAGGTCTAAGGCGCAGATGGCTCCGCCACCAGCAGCAGGCTGTCCTGAAATTTCACCGGAAGGTCGGCCGTGGGCCCGGCGACGTCCTGCACAGGGCGCCCTTGAACGTAATCCGTCACGTGGTAATGCCCTGCGCTGAGCCCGCGCAACTGCACGGTGCCGGAGTAGGTCTCGCCGGGAGTCTGGGTGAAGAATCCATAGTAAAGCTTCTCGCCCTTGCGAATCACATGCCCTTCCGGATTCTCCCAGCGAATATCGTAAAGATTC
>PMYF01000788.1 GCA_003171295.1 Acidobacteriota bacterium
GACGCGCACAGATCGATCACCGTGGCATCCAGGCTCATCAGCTTGTTCTTAAAGCGGAATCTCCTCTTCGGGTCGGGGCGGCGGGCCACCAGGGTCTGGCACTTCTCCAGCAGTTGCTGAAATACCGTCTCGTACACCTGCCAAGGGCGATGCTGGTTGGCGTAGGCCAGGGTGGAACGCGGGGGCGCTCCGGGTAATCCCAGATGTCGAAGTTTCCCTTCCGAAGCCGCCAAGCCCCCGCAAATCTCCCGCAACGACTTGGCGTGCCCCAACTGGCAAAAGAGCATGGCCACGAACTGGCCCCAACAAGTAAAGCCCCGCGCGTGCCGTTCGGCGTTGTGCCGGCGGGCGGCCCATTCAAATTCCAGACGTGGAATCAATTGCAAGATCTGTGAGAAAATACTGCAGACTCGAGTCACGGCTGAGCCTCCTTGATTTTGGGATTGGTTCTCGTGGAACCCGATCCAAAGTTATCAGAGGCTCAGCCTTTTTTCTCTAACTTCTCAGACTGCTAATTTGGACGAGTGTGATTTCTAGTATAATGAGCTGAGTTTGGCGATGGACACAATGCTGCTATTGCACCAACAAACTGATGTCCGCATACATCGCAACAAAGACCTACGGATGTTTGCGCCAGTCGCCCAGTTCGAGCCGAACCTGCGTTACCCGTTACGACTCTCTGGCGGCCGAATGCCGTTTTATTTGGACATCATCAGTCAGCTACAAACCATGGCCGATGCACAGGAGACGATGGGCAATGACTTCCAGACCCGTTTCGGATGAGCTGGCCGAATACCTGGCGTTTGGGAAGGATCTTGCTACGGAGGCTGGCAAGGTCACACTCAGGTATTTCCGTAGCGACCTCGCCATCGACCACAAGCCTGACGAGACTCCAGTTACCATCGCTGACCGAGAAACGGAACGGCTCATCCGAAGTGCGATCAACACGAGATACCCTCAACACGGCATTCTTGGTGAGGAATATGGGGATTCGAACCCTGGAATGCGCTGGCGGTGGACAGTAGATCCTATTGACGGCACGCAGGCATTCATTCACGGAGTGCCTCTTTACACGGTATTGATTGCGCTTCAGTGCAATGGGGAATGCGTGCTGGGAGTAATCCACTGTCCACCCTTGCAGGAGACCGTTGCCGCTGCTGTCGGCTGTGGTTGCATTTACAACGAGAGCCGCTGCCAGGTCAGTCGAGTCGACGATATAGCCCAGGCACGAGTCAATGTCACCGACTACGCCGATTTCATGAGGCGTAATCCGAGGTTTGCTACGAATTTACTCTCGACCGTCAGGATGTGTCGGGGCTGGGGAGACGCGTACAGCTATCTCCTAGTTGCCACCGGCCGCGCAGAGGTAGGTTTGGACCCCGTAGCGCACGTCTGGGATTGGGCGCCGCTTAAACCAATCATTGAGGAAGCAGGTGGCAGATTTACTGATTTCAAGGGCGCACAGGTGGGGCAGGCTAGCACGGTTCTTGCGAGCAATGGCCTGTTGCATGATCAACTGCTACTATGGGCGAAACTCGATCTCGATTGAAACTCGCAAAAACTCATGTGGGTAGTGAGACACGGATTCATCGAACGTAGGCGTAAGTTCATTAGAGATCTGCATCTCAAAGTCTTGGCTGCGATCGCACAGTGCTGTGCGGCGGTGCCGGACCGCGGCCAGTGCGGCAGGATGTTTACGAGGAATCCATACAGCCGCGTTATGCCGTCCTCCAGGTTTTTCGCGCTAACCGCGCGGATTCTGGACTTGGCCCCCTGCCCCTTCGCATAAGGGGCCTGTTTCCGGTTCGACACTCACATTCCCACTGGACCAGTTTTCGTGGGGCAGGCCATCATATAGCCGACTGGCATACCGAACAGGATCAATCATGCCAGGTGTCATTCGCCACAGGTCCATCCGATTGTGAAATCAATGACACCAGAGCCCGGATGAGAATCCGACTTGCTATAACTTTGCCACTATGCTCAACCGTGGGTTGTGTCCCGAATTCTGTGGAAAAGTAAGTAGCGCATTTTCTCCTGCGAAGCCATAGGTTTCTTCTACGCGGCCACGGCTGCAGTCTCACCCAGATCGCACCAGCCTTCGATCCGCCGCATCTTCACCTGGCCGCTGGCGAACAAGCCGAAGAACAGCAGCAAGGCTGCTTTCTCCGAGGGCAGCGAGGCCTGCGTCTTGATGCGTCGTCGGAACTCCTCCCGCAGCCGTTCAATCGCGTTGGTGGTCCGTAACGACTTATGCTGACTCGCTGGGAAACTGTAGAAGGTCAGCAACTCCTCGCCGGCCTCTTCCAGACTGGCGGCCACCGACGGGCACAGTTTCTTCCACTTGGCCAGGAAGCTGTCGCGCGCCCTTTCCGCCGCCGCACGATTCGCGGCGTAGATGATTCGGTTGTACTCTTCGTGGACCGCCTCCAGGGCATGCTGGGGGGCTTGGGCGAGCAGGTTGCGCAGCTTGTGCACGGTACAACGCTGATGCGCGCCACGCCCGGCCAGATCCGCTCCAGAGCGCTGCTCAGCCCCGCGTTGCCGTCGCTGATGACGAGCCGCGGCCGCCCCAGATGCCGCGCCGCCAAGTCTTCCAGTATCATCTGCCAAGCGGCTCCCGTCTCGGCGCCCGCGATGGTCAGCGCCAGTAAGACCTTCTCCCCTCTGTCCTTCACGCCCAAAGCCACCAGCACCGGCAGCGAGACCACCTTGCCCCCGCTGCGCACCTTGGGATAGATCGCATCCAAATAAAGATAGACGATGTGATCCTCGGCTAGGTCCCGTTGGCGCCAGCGCTCGTAACTCTCTTCCAGCCGATTCACCAGCCGCGACACGGCGCTTTTCGACAGCGGCGCTCCACCGAGCAGAGGCTTCAACGCTCCCCGGATGCGGCGCGTGTTGCCCCCGACAGATACACGCCCAGCACCGCTTGCTCGACCTCCGGGGAACTGCGCCGATAGCGCGGCAACAGCACACTCCGCCACTCGCCTTCGTCCCTGTCGGAGTTGACCAGCCGGGCCCGGGGAACCGCCAACTTCACCGCCCCCGACCGGAGCGCCAGCCCGCGCGCCTTCGTCCCGTGCCGGTAGCCCCGACGCCCCAGCGCGCGTTGGCCCCGCCCCGCTCCCAGAGCTTCTTCCACTTCTTCGTGGAGAATCTTTTCGATCACCTCTCGCACCCGTTCCCGGATCGCTGCTTCCAACCCCTCTCGCCAGAGACCAGCTTGGTCTTCCCCTCCTTCGGTGGTACCTTTCCGCATGGCGCATTCCTGCTGTTCCTGACCGCCCTCCAGGGCTCGTCAGGTTTTCTTTCCATGACTTTCAGGAGAATACGGCATTCCTTTTTCTACAAGAATCGGGACGGGACCTGGGAATTCCGGTATACTCCCTGCTACCCGGGATTGTAGAACGGAAATGTCTGTAGATGGCGCGCGGAATCTCACAACGCCGCGCCACCTGCAAATGGCGGAGCAGAATGGGTAGAGTTCGCTTTCAACTGGCGATCATCGCGTTATTTGTAGTGGCAAGTGTCGTGGCAGCGGGAGAGAGAGGCGCCGACCCTCCGGTCCTAATTCCTGCCCCCAAGACAGTCACCTGGATTCAACGTGACTTAGTTCTCCGCGGTAGCGCCAAGATAGTGCTGCCGGAGAAAGCCTCTCCTGACGTCTGGGCAGCGGCGAACGGCCTGGCTCGAGCGATTCAAGACGCCGCCGGCAAGAAGATCGCTATCGTGCGAGGCCGCGTCGAAAAGGAACGCGCGGGCAGTTTCGTCCTGCGCCCGGGTTTTAAGGACGCGGAACTGGGGTCCGAAGGTTACGATCTGAGTGTAGACCGCGGTGTGGTGCTGCAGGCCGCCGATGGCCGCGGCCTCTTTTACGCCGCCCAGACCCTTCGACAACTGCTTCATAAGGGGAACAGGGTGACCCTGGCAGGCTGCAATATCCGGGACTGGCCCTCCTGGCCGTACCGTGGCCTGCAGATCGACCCCGCGCGGAACTACATGACGCCTGCGTTCCTGAAGCAGCAAATCGATTTCATCTCGGCTTACAAACTCAATCATCTTCACCTGCATTTGACGGATGACCAGGGCTGGCGCCTCGAGATCAAGGCCTACCCAAACCTGGCGTCTGAGAATAAGTACACGCAGGCGGAGATGAAGGATCTTATCGCCTATGCGCGGGAAAGGTTTGTGACCATTGTCCCGGAAATGGATATGCCCGGTCACCCGAAAGAGTTCGGCAGGAAATTCCCCGACCTCTATCACAATGACTGCATGTGTATCGGCAATGAAAAGACCTACCAGGTCGTGGAGCAGATCTGGAAGGAGGCCGCAGAGGTCTTTGACAGTCCTTACATGCACGTCGGCGGGGATGAAACCAACGACGTTCTCGAATGCTCAGTCTGTCGAGCGAAGTGGGAAGAAGTCGGCAAGGAGCCGAATCCCCCCGGCAGCCTAGTGGCCTACTTCCTGGCTCGGGTGAACGAGATCATCAAGGCGCAGGGAAAGCAGGCGATTGCTTGGACGCAGGACAACCGTCACTGGAAGGGGACGCTTCCCAAGGACATGATCATGATGGCCTGGACGACGCCTGCGGTCGATTGCGCTCGGCAGGGATATCAAGTAATCAACGCCTACGTTCGCCCTCTCTATTTCGATGGAGGCCACGGCATCCCGGCATTCCTCAAATGGCGGACCAATGACGGTGTCTCCGAACCTCTCCCTACGTTGATGGGAGCGGAGGCTCAGGTCTGGTACGGTTATGGGGAGAAACCCTTCGTAGAGGAAGAGTTCTATCGCGACGAGGGCTATTTCCCGCGTTTACTGGTATTCGCGGATCGTGTCTGGGGACCGCCGCCGGGTGATCCTTACGCCGATCCGACCGTATTTGACCGGAGAGCGCTCGACCATAAAGCGCGCTTCTTCTCAGGCTATCCGTTTCCCTATCCGCCCAAATCGCTCGACCCAAACGCCCCCTTCCCCTGGTAGGGCCGCGGCTGACGCGAACCTGCCGGGACCGGCTGGCGCATCTATGTATGAAGGGGGGGGGAGTCGAGGGTGGCGTAAACATGCCAGGGTTTGGCTTGTCGCGGATCAGCCAAGCAGACTCCATGAGTAACCTGCCGCGCCGTTTTCCAACTGGCTGCCTCATACAGAAAGCTGTCCCTGGCGAATTGCTAATCCGTGACAAAACCCAGGCGATTCCAGGTTTTGATACCATGCTGAAATGCGCGATCTGGTCATCCTTTTCATTCATCTCATCGCAACGTTCGCCCGGCTCCTGGGTCCCGGCGGCTTGCGTTCCGTGGTGGCGGAGTCCGTCCTCGTCAAACATCAACTGCTGATCCGCAATCGCTCGCACCAGCGCGCTCCCAATCTCCGCCTCTCGGATCGCCTCGTCGCCGGCTTGTGTACTCTCCTCCTTCGCCCCGCCCGCCTGATCCGTTCCGCCATCGTTCTGAAACCTTCGACTCTCTTGCGCCTCCACCAGGCCCTGAGGAACCGAAAATATCGCCTCCTCTTCTCATCCAAGCACAGGAGGAGGCCCGGCCCAAAAGGACCCAACCAAGAACTCATTGAAGCCGTCGTGCAGATGAAGCAGCGCAAATCCCACCTGGGGCTGCCCGCGCATCGCCCAGCAGATTGCCTGGGGTCGGGATAGAGCTCGGGCGTGCCGACAGTGTGGTGAGGGTTACCAGCCTCGCCCGTTCAGGTACGAGGGGGTTTCCGCCACCAGCGTCACGTTTCCCGAGGCCCCCCTATAATGCCGGACGGCCGGGTTTCCCAGGTCCGGGTTGAAGCCTTGGCAGATCGTCCATGAGCCTTCCCGGTTCGTCACGAGGTTTAAGCGCTGGTTCCCATGCGCCTCGTGGCGAGGGTTTACTCACAGCTTCGTCCCATATCCTGGCATCGGTGAGCGCCCGGTTTTATCAAGCCGAGCCCGTGCTGGGAAGTTTTGGGACCGCCAAGTGCCCAGAGTCCCTTTGCCCGATCTTGGCGTTACCTTGATCGGGGAGACGTGCACCGCCTCCTCCGGGGTCATTATCCCCCGGTCATCGCTCCTACGGACTCATTCGCCGATCCTGTGGGCTCTCCTCTCCTTCGGCTTCCGCCTCGTTCGAGGAGTCTTGGCAGGTTGCTACCAGCCCCTGCTGCCCACGGGATCTTCCCGACGTTATCTCTGCGAATCCTTCCTCAGATGCCTGGTCTCCTACCCCGGCGGGTCCCACAGGGTGCCTGTACCTGTTTTCTTCCCCTGTGTCATCGGCCTTCCCCATCAAAAGACTGGGTCGGCTTCCCGCTGCGTTCCGCGAACACGACTTTTCACGGGGATCTTTTCGAGGCTGCAGACATTCCTTTATGTTCAAACCTCCGAGTTTGCTCGCCTCCCAGGTCGTTCCTACCGCTATGTTCATCACACAGGGCAGCCGAGGCTTTTACGTTCGGGCTGAACGTGCTTCGTTACCTCCGCACGCACCGAATATGCTAGCCGCCTGATACAGGTAATTGACGGCGTGGGGACTTTCACCCCACAAGATCCGCAGCCTTGTCGGCTGCTCCCTTTTGACCTCTCCATCGACAAGGACGTGGTTCGGAGAATTCTCGCCCGTCACTACCGGCCGCAACCGGACTCCGGCGGGCCATCCTGGCTGACCTTCCTTGGACATCATCGCACGCATAGCGCACGGGCGGGGCGACCACCAGACGACGCACCGCCTCGGCCGCTCGCCAACCTCCAATCTTAGCGATGGGAATCTCACTGCCGAGGCCTGTATCAAACACCGATAGCTGCCTGATTCCCAGGAAGCCTAACACACCGGCCAAGTGGCATGGATGGCGTCACGTTCGACGCATTGCGATGCCGAAGTGTAGAAGCAGCTGGCGAGGGTCTCAGTGAAGGTGGTTGAAACAGCGGTCCGATCCGCGTGCGTGCGGCATAACAATATTGCGAAACAGTGCTGTCCCATTAAAAGTCGAACAGATTCAATTGGATACAGGGCTCGGCGCCCGGGAACTCGTCGCTGAAGTTGGAAAAACCCTCTAATATCGGGGTTTTTTCGAAAATCGTGACACTGAGAATTTGGAGAATTTTG
>PMYF01000393.1 GCA_003171295.1 Acidobacteriota bacterium
GACTCGACCTCGACGTAGACGCCCTGGTCCTTCTCCTCAAATCGCCAGTAGGAGTTCAGCCGCCACAGGAATCCGCCGTCGTGCCCGATGGGCTTTTCATACTCGCCGGGCTGGTCGGCGTTGGCAACCTCCGCAATCCGAGTCGTCACGGAACGGCTGTGGCAATGGGTGGCGTCCACGGGGAAGTACTGCACATCATGCTCAGTGTTGAGGGTGACCGTGATGACTTTCTTCTTCTTCAATCGATAATAGATCTGGTGGCGGTTGCCGTCATGCTTGACCAAACGCGAGCGGACGACCTCGGGCTGATAGGTGTCCTGATGATGGTCGTAGTCCTGGACAAATTCCAACACCTGACGCAGGGTTACCCCGGGGATGAAAACTGCGCCGATCCAGTGGTGAATCAACCCCTGGGGGACCTCGATCGGTGCGCCGGAGGCATCCCGCGTGTGCAGTTGCTCCATGTAGATTTCGCGCTTGCGGAGGCTTGCAAGCGCTCCCGAACGCTGGGGTTCCGGCAACCCCTCAAGGTAGAGGAATGCCCCCGGGCGATCCAATTCTCCCGCGATACGCGCCTCGGTGGTTTGCACATATCGACCAAATGCTTCGAGCGTTTGCGGCCTCAGGTCCATCGTCAACACATCGGGAGCCTGGGGTGAAAACACTCCCAAGACAAGAAAGAGTGCGAGGGTCTGTGGAGAACGGAGGCTCTGCATCGTCGTGGCGACTCGGCACTTGATGTGAAGGACATCATACTCCCCCTCGTTCCAGAATAGTCAGGGTTGTTCCTCGGCAGGTTGATCAATGGGTAGGGGCAACGCAGGAAGTGGTGAGCGTTTCTCGATTGAGCGGAAGTTCTTCTTGTGATCCGTGAAATGTGGAATAATATTCGTAAGAATCCATGCATAACAGAATTCCAAACACAATAAATGCCGATATGGCGCGTGAGCTGAAGATGGCGGGGGTATTGCCCGTGCAGGGTCTCGCAATCCTACCCAGAGGAGGGCGGCGTGGTTGACGATGTGAAAACCGGACGTCCGTCGCGCCTCAAGGTGCTGCTGGCGCTTGCTGTGATCTACTTCATCTGGGGATCCACCTACCTGGCCATAAAGTTTGCCATTGAGACAATCCCTCCCTTCTTGATGGCGGGGGCACGTTTTCTTGTCGCGGGTGCGGTCCTCTATGGATATATGCGGTTGCGGAGCGTGCCGCGTCCCACTCGCAAGAACTGGCTAGCCGCAATGAGCGTGGGCGGTCTTTTATTAGTGGGTGGAAATGGCTGTTTGGTCTGGTCGGAGCAGCGCGTCCCTTCCGGCTTGGCGGCAATCTTGCTTGCGACAATTCCCATCTGGATGGTCCTGCTCGACAGTCTGCGCAAGGACGGCGCGCGGCTGACGGGTCGTGTCGCGGGCGGTCTGGGGATCGGGTTGGCGGGTTTGGGGATCCTGGTCGGCCCTGCAAAGCTTTGGGGAAGCTCGCGCGTGGACCTCGTCGGCGCGGGTGTTCTGCTGTTCGGCGCACTTTCCTGGTCGGTGGGGTCGCTTTACTCGCGCGATGCGAAGCTTCCGGCCTCGCCGTTCCTTGCGGCGGCAATGGAGATGCTGGCCGGCGGCGCGATGCTCATCGTGCTCGGTTTATTAGCTGGAGAAGGGAAGCAACTGCACTGGCAAGCCGTTACCTTCCGTTCTGCCGCAGGACTCTGGTACCTGATCGTGTTTGGCTCCCTGGTGGGTTTCACGGCATATATCTGGCTGCTGGGTGTGATCTCGACAGCCCGGGTCTCGACCTATGCGTACGTTAATCCAGTTGTGGCCGTGTTAATTGGTTGGGCGTTTGCAGGAGAGGCACTCTCCGCGCGCGTGCTGTTGGCCACAGGCACCATCGTGGCGGCGGTGGGGGTGATTCTCTTCCATCGTCCTCGGCCCCTGGCGACTGCTCCTGACACGGAAGGGCTTCCGACGCGTGATGAGGAACAGATGATGGGCATCGGTGAGAAGTGAACCTCGTTTGTGCCCGTTTCTGGTAATGGGGCGCCGGTCATGCTTGAGCCGCAAGCTCTCGCTGAAACGAAGTAGGGCAGAGACCCTGGTAGCCGTCCCGATGCTGTCATCCTGAGCGAAGCGAAGGACCCCTGTATTTGAATTTTCAAGCAAATACAGAGGTCCTTCGTCGGCTTCGCCTCCTCAGGATGACAGTGTGAGGGGTTTTTCCGCAGCCTGTTAGGTCCAGAATAGCAAGATTCGGGTTGCTCAGCGTTCGAGCTGCATTCAAGATGGAACAGACTCGAATGCAGGAGTGGGAAACGATGCAACCGAAGAGCGAAGATTACTCCCGAATCGAAAGAGCCATATTCTTCCTGGAAGAAAACTTCCGCCGCCAACCGGAACTGCGCGAGGTCGCAAAAAGTGTGCACCTGAGCGAGTTTCACTTCCAGCGCCTGTTCCGGCGCTGGGCCGGCATCAGTCCGAAGCGGTTCGTGCAATTCCTAACCCTGGAATATGCCAAGAAACTCCTTGACCAATCACACAGCGTGCTCGACGCCACCTACGACGCGGGCCTTTCAAGCCCCGGGCGGCTCCACGACTTGTTCGTCAATATTGAGGCCATGACGCCGGGCGAGTTCAAAGCCAAGGGCGCCGGGCTCGGCATCAGCTACGGGTTCCATCCGAGTCCTTTTGGGGAATGCCTCCTCGCGGTGACCGAGAAGGGCATCTGCGGTCTGGGTTTTATTGGCAAGGGCGGCCGCGCGGGAACCCTGCGCGATTTCCAGAGGCGGTGGCCGAAGGCCCGCATGGAAATGAACGCGCGGCTTACGCAGCCCTATGTCAGCCGCATTTTCGGCGGCCAAAGGGGAAATGGAGATCGGCCCCTCGCCCTGGTCCTGCGGGGCACCAACTTCCAGGTCAGGGTGTGGGAAGCCCTCCTCAAGATTCCCCTGGGTTCGGTGACCTGCTACGAGGATCTTGCTTCCTCCCTCGGCAAGGTGCGAGCAGCGCGCGCCGTGGGCGGGGCCGTCGGGCGAAACCCCATCGCCTTCCTGATCCCTTGCCATCGCGTCATTCGCAAAGTGGGCGTAATCGGGGATTACCACTGGGGCGCAGCGCGGAAAAAAGCCATGCTGGCTTGGGAAGCGGCTCGAACGCCGGTGAATCGGCACTGATCCTGCATCCTCGATTGTGCCACGGTCGATAATGATGTTTGCGAGTTCGCAAAAGCTCCCGGCGGGGAAGCATCTCACCGCACATTGCATAAACCCTACAGTTGTTGGTATCCTGCCGACTCGAAATCGGGCAGCGAAGAAACATGTGGCTGGCGCTGGGGTAAGAGCCTCGGCTGCACCCAGCGCCGCCAGCGCATTCCTTAACGGCTGGGATGCCTGATATCGCCCCGGGGGTCAAAGAGTTGACAACGCCCCTCAAGTCTATACCTTCCCAACGCTGGACGCACATCATCCCCGTCGCGTTCATCATGTACACCATTGCGTTTATCGACCGGACCAACATCTCGCTGGCGCTTCCCTCCATGAGCCGGGAACTTCACATGAACCCTACGCAAGCGGGCGATGCGGCGGGTGTTTTCTTCTGGGGATACGTGCTTCTGCAAATTCCGGGAGGCCATCTGGCGCAACGCTGGAGCGCCAAGCGGTTCATCAGCATCCTGCTGGTGGTTTGGGGCTGTTGCTCTATAGGCTGCGGCTTTGTCGAGACGTGGCGGCAATTCTGGGTCATGCGTTTCTGCCTGGGAGTCGCAGAGGGCGGGGTCTGGCCCGCGGTGCTGGTGCTGATCTCTCACTGGTTCCCCCGCGCCGAACGCGCCCGAGCCAACGCCTACTGGATGCTCTGTCTTCCCGTCGCCGTGATTTTGTCGGCCCCCCTCTCGGGATGGATTTTGGGTCGATGGAATTGGCGCGTGCTGCTGATTGCCGAGGGCGCGTTGCCTTTCTTGTGGCTGGTCATTTGGTGGATATTCATTGATGACCATCCTCACCAGGCCCGCTGGATTCGCACGGAGGAACGCCATTATCTCGAAGCCACTCTCCAACGGGAATCCCAAGAGCTCGAGCCTGTGAAGCCCGACCCGTACTTACGGGCCCTGTTCAGGCCTCAGGTATTAGTGATGATCGGTATTTACTTTTTGCTGAACACTGGCAACTACGGCTATCTGTTTTGGCTTCCCTCGGTGCTGGAAAGCGCCAGGCAGATGAGCAATCTGCTGGTCGGAGTTCTGTTTGCCGTTCCTTACGTTATGACCGGTGTAGGCATGGTCATCCTCTCGCGCCACTCCGATAAGCGACGTGAGCGGCGGGGCCATGTGGCATNNTCCCAGCCTTAGCCCTGGTCGCGATCTCCTTGGTGGGAGCCGGCTCCTATGGTGCGCTGGGACCGTTTTGGGCAATCCCCACGGAAACTCTCCCTCGGTCGGTTTCCGGAGCAGCCATGGGCCTGATAAATGCCCTGGGCAATCTGGGAGGATACTTCGGCCCGCTCCTTGTCGGGTTCCTGAATCATCGTTCGGGCAATTTCCTCGAAGCCTTCGGCGTGCTCAGTCTGGGGTATCTTGCCGGCGCAGGGTTGACCCTCCTTCTGCGCCGGCCGGCGGCCGCGCGCGTATAGTCGCCTTGGCAAGGACCAGCATTGGGCAGCGGTTCGAAATGGCCACGTGAGTAACCCGCGTCGTTTCCGGGGCAATTCCTATTCTCGTTGTTGTTTGCCTGCTGCTGACGCCCCACCCTCCCAAAGGAGATGGCTCGCACCCCGAACCTAAACGAGTGCCACAGCGCGAATGGGCGAGCCGGACCCGGCCCGAATCTTAAGGGGCAACGCAAGGAAGAGAAAGAAATCCGGGAGCTGGTCCAGATTGCAGAGGTTCTCAATGATCAGCACCTGCTTTTCCAGCATCACGGGGTGTATCGGTTGGGTGCGGAGCGCCTCGGGTGGGTCCGGCGAGAGCGTGTCGACGCCGATCGCGGCGAGCTGTTTCGAAAGAAGATACTCTGCGGCGTTCATGCTGACGCCGGGCCAGTCCTCCACGTAACGCTGATCGTTTGGGCGCAGCCCCCATTTCACCGACCAGCCGAAATCAAAAAGCACAATGTCGCCCGCCTCAAGGACGCCGTGTTCGCTCTCCCACGCGGCAATCTGGTCTCTCGAGACATATTCGCCCGCCTTCATGCCTTGACAATTGACATGCACACCTCGGCCGAGCAGGCGCGCGACCGGCACCCTCTCGATCGTGACGTGGGCTTCCGGCTGCGCGTCGCTGACGAAGTGGGCGGGAGCATCGACGTGTGTTCCATTGTGTTCGTGCATCACCAGTTGATAACTCAATGAGCGACCGCCGTGCCAGTAAGAGCCCCAAAGGTTATGGAAGAACTTAGCGTGGGTGGGGAAATGCGGCAGGTGTTCTTCCAGGGTTTGGCTCAGGTCAATGACCCGCGCGTTCCGAAGTGCCGGCAGGAGGGCGGGGGAGTTGCTCATGCAATTCTCCATTTTCAGCGGGGCTTCGATTCGGGACAGGCTTCGAGAGCCTGTCAGCGGAAAAGCCTTATGACGAAGGGGCACGCGCCAAGGTAAGAAGGCAGAACAGCAGGCGTCTCACAGAGAATTCGAGCCGTGCTCGCTGGCAGGGGCGGCCCGGCCAAGCGATCACTCCGACGCGGCAAAGTAGCCGGGTTTCCAGCGCAGGGTCAGGCCGTGTCGCGAGGCGACCACTTTGATGGAGCGATAAGTGCCGTCGAGGGCGCTACGTGCCGGGGTATAGCCGATCTCGTATTGTTCACTTAGTTCGTGACTGATGGCATCCAGCGAGTCGGCCAGGCGCACCAGGCGCTCGGCTGAAAACGCACCCGTCTCCGCGCCCAACCCCTTGTTTTGGGAAGTCTCACCGATCTGCCCGTGCGAGAGATAGCCCGTCCCCAAGTCAGTGCCTGGTGCGAAGCGCAGCGGGAAGAACGATGCGCCACCGGTGTCCCGGGCGATCTGCTCCAGGAGTTTGTCTCCCGGATTCGAGTACCCATAGGCGGCATTGCCGATGGTGTAGATCATCGTCTCCGCTTTGCGAGCCATGGACATAGCCTCGTCCAGGGAGTGCTGGCTTTGCACGTCGAGGCCATCGCTGATGATCACCAGGACGCGTCGGGTCTCCTCAGGCTGGCCGGCCTTGAGCATTTTTTCCCTGCAGGCGAAGTAAATGGCGTCGTAAAGCGCCTTGCCACCGCCGGACTTCAGTTCTTCAATCTTTGCATTTAGAAGATCCGCGTCACTCGTAAAATCCTGGTTAATGGAACTTGTGGCGTCGAAGGTTTGCAGAAAAATCTGGTTCTTGCTGCTGCCGGTCCGGAGCATCGTATAGGCGAACTCACTGGCGGCGTCCTTTTCAAACGGTAGCTGGCGGCGCGAGCTATTGCTCGTATCGAGAATCAACCCGATGCGCATGGGCTGCTGGGTTTCCCGGTTGAAGTACCGGATGTTCTGTGCTACGCCGTCTTCAAAAACCTGGAAGTCGTCCTTGGTAAGATCAATGACCCGCATCCCACGCTTGTTGAGCACCGTTACGGGGACGTTGACGACCTCGACTCGAATCTTGAGGCCCTTACTCGCGGTGGGTGGATTCTCCTCTTGGTGCGCAGGGTTACCCCCTGGGTTTGTGGGCGCGGCCGGTGACGTGTTTTCCTGGGCTGGAGTGCGGCGCGTGGCCGTCACGGCAAACAGCGCAACCCAAATCAAGGTCGCGAGTACCGCGTACCGGCTCCCGAACATCCTTTTGGATGGGCCGTTGGCCGGCGCTGGCATATCCAATGGCTCCTGCATGTTCCTGGTTGCCCCGCTGACGCCAGTTCTCTGCTGCCTGATTCTCAACCCAGTATCTTACCCTAAATACGGCTCACAAAGTAGTCGCGCGAAGCCCCTTGTCGAGGTCGCATTGGTGGTACATTGAGGGAGACAGCCAAAAGGAGCAAGCCTTATGGAAATCGGGTTCATCGGTCTGGGCGCCATGGGAGAGCCGATGGCGCGCAATCTCCTGCGAGCGGGGCATACGCTGAAGGTTTACAATCGCACCCGCAGTCGTGCGGAGGCCTTGGCGGGTTCTGGCGTCACGCTCGTCAACACTCCGGCAGCCGCCTGCACAGCGGGTGTCGTGGCAACCATGATGGCAGACGACCGCGCCATGGAAGAGGTCGTGTTCGGCGAGGACGGTGTTTTGCAGGGCCTTCCCAGTGGCGGCGTCCATGTTTCCCACAGTACGATCAGCACGGATCTCTCGCGGCGTCTTGCCGAAGCGCACCGGCGGAAGGGGCAAAGCTTTGTGGCCGCGCCGGTCTTTGGGCGTCCAGACGCCGCCCAGGCAGCGCGTTTGGTGGTGGTCGCGGCCGGCCCGTCGGAAGCGGTGGAGCGATGTCGCCCGGTACTGGAGGCGATCGGCCGGAAGCTCTTCGTCATAGGCCCCGAAGCGCCCGCCGCCCATACCTTCAAACTCGCGGGCAATTTCCTGATCGTGTCCATGCTCGAGACGCTGGGAGAAGCCTTTGCCCTGTTGCGAAAGTCCGGCGTTGATCCCGCGAGTTTTCTCGAGATCCTGAACGGCTCGCTCTTTCAATCGCCCCTCTATGAGAACTATGGAAAGATGGTGGTTGAGCAGCGCTACGAGCCACCGGGGTTCAAGCTGCGGCTGGGATTGAAAGACGTTCGGCTGGTTCTTGCGGCGGCCGAGGAGGCGGCAGCCCCCATGCCCCTCGCCAGTCTGATTCACGATAATCTGCTGAGCGGGGTTGCGCAGGGAATGGGAGAATACGATTGGTCGGCAGTGGCTCGGGTGGCCGCGCAAAAGGCGGGGCTGAAGGGTTAGTCTCATCCTCCATGGGCAAGGAGACATACGGTGAAAACCATACGAGTGCGGGAGTTCGGCGGGCCGGAAGTGATGAAGCTGGAAGACGCGCCCGATCTGCGGGCCGGCGCAGGGCAAGTTGTGGTACGCGTGAAAGCGGCGGGTGTGAATCCGGTTGAAACCTACATGCGAGCGGGAACCTATGCGATCAAGCCCGCGCTCCCTTACACGCCGGGCAGTGACGCGGCGGGAGTCGTGGAGTCGGTGGGAGTAGGTGTCGAGGGCCTCGCCGTGGGTGACCGCGTCTACTTCGGCGGGACGCTCAGCGGCGCTTATGCGGACCAGGCGCTTTGCGAGGCTGGGCAAGTGCATCCGCTCCCGCCCCCGGTGACTTTCGCGCAGGGGGCCGCCGTTAATGTTCCTTACGCGACGGCCTTCCGGGGCTTGTTCCAGATTGCGCACGCCCGGGCTGGTGAGACGGTCTTGATTCACGGGGCCAGCGGCGGCGTGGGTGTGGCGGGGGTGCAATTGGCGCGCGCCGCGGGATTGACGGTGATCGGTACGGCGGGAACGGACCGCGGGCGCGAACTCGTGGCGGTGCAGGGCGCCCATCACGTGCTTGACCATCGTGCGCCGGGCTACCTCGACGAACTCCTGAACCTCACCCAGGGGCGCGGCGTGGACATCGTCCTGGAGATGCTGGCCAACGTGAATCTCGCCAAGGACCTTACCGTCCTCGCCCCGGGCGGGCGAGTGGTCGTGATCGGCAACCGCGGCTCGATTGAGATCAATCCCCGTGAAATCATGCGTCGTGATGCCGCGGTTTTGGGCATGGTCCTGTTCAACGCGAGCCGGCAGGAACTGATCAGCATTCATGCGGCGCTCGGGGCAGGGCTTGAGAATGGCACGCTACGCCCGGTCGTGGGAAGAGANNTGCGCCGGAAGCGCATCGCGCCGTCATGGAACCGGGCGCGTTCGGCAAGATTGTGCTGGTGCCCTAGCCCTGTCACGCCATAACCCTTTCACCCCGCCACGAGTGGCGCATACGTTCCGCCTTTTGGAATGTATGCGCCCTCATGGATCGCTGTGGCCGTATACATGCCAGAAAACGGTAGGTATGCGCCACCCACCCCCCGCGCGATTGGAATGACCGCCGAACCAGGGATCACCGCCTCCTGGAGCAAGTGGAAAGTGCTATACTGAATCCTCAGGGTTGAATACCACGATGGCGTTTGAAGCACTGGCAGTGTGAGTAGGACCGCACGTGCCGTGGCTTCTCCAGAGACAAAGGAAATCCCAAATATATCTTCAAAGGAGCGAATCACGATGGCAGCACGAACTGCAGAAGCGGAATGGAAGGGCAATCTTCGCGAAGGCAAGGGGACGATGAAGCTCGGCAGCGGCGCTTACGAGGGCCCCTATTCCTTCGCGTCCAGGTTCGAAAGCGGTACGGGTACCAACCCGGAGGAGTTGCTTGGGGCGGCGCATGCCGGCTGTTTCTCGATGGCACTCTCGGCCGGACTGGGTCACGGGGGCTTTACGCCCACGCGGATTCACACTACCGCCCAGGTGCATTTGGAGAAGGTGGGTGAGGGTTTTGGCATTACGCGCATTGACCTCCATACCGAAGCCCAGATCCCTGGCATCGACGCCGCGACCTTCGCGAAGTACGCCGACGATGCCAAGAAGGGCTGCCCGGTCTCCAAAGCGCTGGCGGGAGTCCAGATCAGCCTCACCGCCAAGCTGGTCTAAGCGTGCGCTGCGATCCCCGCGCCTCCAGCGGGCTGCTGAAAAAGCCTCGCGCCGATGTCATCCAGAGCCTTTCGCTGTCATCCTGAGCGCAGCGAAGGATCCTTTTCAGTTGACTCAGGATTAAACTACGCGAAGGATCTCTGCATTTGTAGAATCAGGNNCTTCGTCGCCTGCGGCTCCTCAGGATGACAGTTTTGGCGGTTTTTCCGCAGCCAGCTAGGTCCTGCCGTTGCGTGCCGCCTTGCCGATGGCATAGAATGGCGCGAGGACTAGCGTGCATTCACACCAACATCATCATCTGCGGGCTGCGACCTGGGTTGTCAAGATCGCGCTGGTGCTGACGCTTGGCCTGGTGGCTACGGAATTTGTCGCCGGTGCGCTCGCGCATAGCTTGGCCCTGGTCAGCGACGGCTGGCACAACCTTACCGACATTCCCACCCTCATCCTTTCCTGGATTGCGCTGTACTTCGAGCGCAAGGCTCCCGATGAGCAGAAGACTTTTGGATATCAGCGGGCGGGAGTCCTGGCTGCCTTCGTGAATGCCCTGATACTGGTGGCCGTGGCGCTCTACATCTGCTACGAGGGCTACGAGCGCATCGTGCGGCCCGGGCCCGTAGCTTCCGGCACGATGCTGATCGTGGGGGCCATCGCCCTGGTGGTGAACGGCGGCATTTCCTGGGCTCTGGCGCGCGAGCGGAGCGACCTGAACCTGCGCGCGGTGTTCATCCACAACCTCGGTGATGCGCTTTCCAACGTGGCCATCATCGCGGGCGCCTGGCTGATCCGCGCGACCGGATGGACGGTGATTGATCCAGCCCTTGCCTTTGTGATTTCGGGACTGATTCTGTGGACGGCCGCCGGCATCATCGCCGACTCCGCCAACATCCTG
>PMYF01000867.1 GCA_003171295.1 Acidobacteriota bacterium
TCCAGCTCCGCCACGTTTTCAAAAAAGCCGAGACGCGGGGAAAAAACCAGCCCGCCGCGGTCCGCGCGCAACAACTCATCCGGGTGCTTGGGGCTTTCCGGCTCGGCCTTTTGTGCGGGGATCAGCACGCCGTCCCGCCAGGCGACTTCCATCTGCAGGTAGGAAATTCCCGTGCCGGGCGACGTCCGGCAGGCGTATTGGACCGGCAGTTTCGTGACCCGCACCAGCTCCCACAGGCCTTCCAGCTCGCTTTGCGCGGTGGTAAAGGAATTTTGCGTATCGATGTGCAGGCGTCCGAACAAGGTCGTGGTGCTCTCCTTGAACAGGATGCGCCCATAGCTCATGTAACTGCGGGAGCGGCGCCTCTCGACGGGCAACTCATCGCGATTCAAAGACAGGCGGAGGTGGCGTTGTTGCGCTTGCCGCAGCAAACCCGGCAGCAGGACGTCATCGCCCCATTCGGTCACCAGGACGTCCGGGTCGTGGACGCGCAGCAGGCGCTCGAAAGTCTCCGCGACGGGCGCGTCGGAATCATCGAGCACCTGCCAGTCTCGCTCGATGGCCACCTCGATCGAGCCGTGCCGGCCGTGCCGGGGATTGACGTCGGAGAGCCCTTCCAGGCGCACCTGCATGGTGCGCAGGGGTGGCGGCTCGTACACGGTCCGCCACTCGTCGTCCCGGCAGGTGATGGCCCGGATCTCGCCGGCCGGGTCCGCCTCAACCTCGACTTGCGCCAAAGGGAAAATGTTCTTTTCCCAGCAGTACATCGGAGCCAGCATCAGGTCAGAGTCGTACAGAATAAGGCCGCTGTCGAAGCGCCGGACGAAGCGCGCCAGCGGCGCGAACAGCGTGGGATGATGCGCGCAAACTTGCAGTACGCGCAGCGGCTGCCGGTCCCAGATATTCTGCCGCTCCGTCAACGTGCAGCTTACGGGAGCGCGGGCCGGGAGTGCTGCGGCCAGCGGCGCCAGCCTGCTCTCCGGCCCGTGCACGTAGAAGCAAGGCCGAAAGGAGCGGTCAATCAGCCGGCGGCGTTTCTGGCCCGACTCGATCAGCCACACGATCATCCCCTGAGCGCAGGGGTAAAGGTCGAGAATCCATCCACTGAGTTGCAAGGTTGATTCCTAACGCGGCTTCAATTCTGCGCAACCGGATTTCATGGTCCAGCCCCACGGCCACGTGAATGCCGTGCATCGCGTCCACCGGAAAGTGATAAGTACAGGCCTGGATATAAAGGCGAACGCGATTGAACATGGCCTCGAGATGCTCCTGCTCTTCCTGGCGAAGGGCGCGGCCAAAGCGCTGCTTCCAAGATTGCAATTCCTGTTCGATCAGGTCACGAAACGTGGCAACGGTCCGACCCATGGTTTACCTCCTCATCCCGAAACTGCGCCGATGTACAGGCTGCGGAAAAACGCTCCGATGCTGTCATCCTGAGCGAAGCGAAGGACCCCTGTATTTGAATTTTCAAGCAAATACAGAGGTCCTTCGTCGGCTTCGCCTCCTCAGGATGACAGTGTGAGGGGTTTTTCCGCAGCCTGCAAAGCCACGCCCGGGCGCTCCCCCGCCTGCCGCAGCAATCCGAGCCGGCCCTCGCCATCCACCTGAAACTTCCAGAGCTCGGTCGCGGCCGCACAGGTCTCGGCGAAAAAGGACTTGCGGCTCGCGGACGGCTGGAAAGCGGAGACGGAAGAAAACAGTGCGACCGTTAAGCCCTCCCGGGCCTGGCCGGCCCAGCCACGGAGACGGCCCAGGGCCTGCTGGAAAGCCGCGTGGGCGTCAGCGTGGCGAATATCCTCATCGAAGTAAAGCTCCGGGAAGGCCGTTACCATCAGAACCTGGGCGGGGAATTCCGCGAGGAATTGGGGAGCCCGCCGGATGAGTTCGGTAAGCTGAAAGCAAGTGAAGGCTCGCGACAACATGATCTGCCGGTTGAACTGCCCAAAGGGAATCTTCCGCTGTTCGGCCAACCGCGCCATCAGCCGGGGATTGGCACAGTTCGCGCCATCCAGAAACAGAATCCGCTTGCCCTCCCGGACCAGGCGCGGCAGGAAGTAGTGGCTAAGCCGGGGCGCGTCGCACTCACCGTGAAAGACCACCAAGCCCTGTGGCGGAAGATGCCAGGGTTGAGTTAAAGTGGCCGAAAGCGAAGTTGGCCCGTGCAGGAACAAAGCTCTAGTCCCCCCCCATAGAGATGGCATCAGCATAGGCGAATAAAAAGCGAAAGTCAAGATCGGGGAAAGCCGGTGGCCAGAAGCCAGGAGTCAGAAGTGAGAAGCCCTCCCAAGGGCCACCCTGCGCCGAGTGCTGGTGTCATTTGGAACAGGATCCCTTTCGAAACAGTGGTCATTCCCGCGAAAGCGGGAATCCAGTCCGTCGTCGGCGCATTTCGGTAGTGTCCTAATTTGAAAAGATGCCCTTGAGGGAGTTGTGAAGGGGAGCGGAGCTTTAGCTCCGACATAATCGGGCCGCAGGCAGTCGGGGGCTTTAAGCCCCTGAAGCTT
>PMYF01000257.1 GCA_003171295.1 Acidobacteriota bacterium
GCAAGTTGTTGAAAAATCGTACCGCTGCCACGACATATTTCGATATTTTCACAGCTTCACTCCTGATTACATCAGGATAGTGCGGGAACTCATATTGGCATTTTAGTTTATGAAATAACCTATTCTTGATGGGCACCCCAGCACAGCTCCGGTTCGGCGCCAGCATGGATTCCGAGTGGAGTATGATTAAGTACTACCTGGCCGGAAACCACAGGTCTCGGCCAGACCTGCAAGCAACCCGGACGATCCCCGACGGCGGGACCCCAAGCCGCGCATGTAGGGAAGCTTTACAGTAAAGGAGAGCGTATGCCTCAGTACTCGCTCATGGATGTCAAGGGTCCGAAACGCAAGCTTGTCATCGTTCGATCGGCAATCGCGGTTGTTGTCGTGCTGCTGCTTTGGTACTTGGCAACCCGGGGTGTAGGCATCCAGTCGACCGCTTCCGCTTCAACCGGGACGCACAGGACCTACACTACCAACTTCCCCCTTACCGAAAATCCCATTTCCGAAGGTGGCAAATGGACAAACGGCCAGGCCGCCGGTCTCGATTGGGCCAACGTCCGGACAACCCCAGCGTTTGCCTCTGGGACTGAATCAGGTGGGACAAGAACCGCGCCACAGAAATACGATGACTCGGCGGCGCTACTGACGGGCGCTTGGGGGCCGGACCAGACGGCCCAAGCTACGGTCCACGCCGTAAACCAGAACGACCAGATTTATGAGGAGGTGGAGCTACGCCTGCGGAGCGCCTTTTCCGCCCATAAGGGCACGGGGTATGAAATCCTCTTCCGATCCTCCAAAACCGCGAAAGCCTACTGCGAAATCGTCAGGTGGAACGGACCCTTGGGAAGCTTTACTTACTTAGATAGGGCTAAAGGTTCGCAATGCGGCGTTGCGAATGGGGATGTGGTCAAGGCAACCATGGTTGGAAACGCGATCACGGCCTACATCAACGGCGTGCAGGTGCTCCAAGCCACCGACGATATATTTAAGAGCGGCGACCCTGGCATGGGGTTTTATATCGACGGAGCCACCGGCGTGAATGCCGATTACGGATTTACGAGTTTTATGGCTACGGACGGATCAACAACTCAATCTGCCCCCGCTCCCCACCTTCCCGCCAAGTTGCATTAACTCCAATCCGTCGCCTGCGCATCGGACCCAAAGGATTCCGGGGCCTGGGAGCAGGATTTGACGACCGAGTGGCACGTGCACTCTGCCGGTCCGGGGGCAATGATCTGCGGATAGGTTGAGAAGCAAGCGTAGCGCGGACCTGTTTTGTGATTCCGCGGCTTTCAGGTTCAAATCCGCGCGTTTTCATCGGCGGGTCAAAGCACTTCATGGGTAAGAAAGCGAGCGGAGGCAAGCCGCGTAGCAGCGATAGAATTTGGCCCATGGCGGAAGCCATGGGGAAAAGAAGCAGAACAAGGAACGAGCCCCGGCAGGGGCATCAGAAATGACCGACCACTGTATGCGACTCTGCCGCCCGCTGACGCGGGCTGAAGTGCTAACAACACCTGCGTCCCCACGGCTGTCGCCGGGGGCCACAATCTATCGGCCCTGCCGGGCCTGAGTATGTGCAGGAGGTCCGCACTACGCTTGCCCGACCACCCCCAGGCCCCCTCCTGAACCAATAGGGGAATAAGTACGCGTGGGAACGATGTCGGACAAGTAGGCGCCCCTCCTTTACGATTTTTCCTACCGGTGGGCAAACGGATAATGATTGTATTAAAAACTCCCCAGCGCTTTGCGCTAGTCTACAAGAGTGAGCACTGGGGCCGGACGGCGTTCGGCCGGGGGCACGTCCCGATCGATACCCTCGGGGCACGTGCCTGTGTGAATATCGCGATTTGTAGTGGCGCTCTATGAGCGCCGGCTTTTCCATGAAGAAGGACCGGCGGTCATAGACCGCCGCTACAATCAGGCCGCCGCGAAGGGTAGCCCCATCTAACATGAGAGCGGATTTCGAGCTTGTTCGTGAAGGTTAAACGGCAAGCGCAGGGGCAGGGAAATTACGAAAACGTCCAGGCATCCCACGATGTTATTGAAGACACAGGGCCGGTTGAGACATTGTTAGTGTCGCTCACGGTCGGTGTTAAGCATGGTTCGCACCCTGGAGAATTGCCACGAGCGCAGGGCGCGAAAATGATCATTTCAAGAATTCGTCAATGTAGGCGTCGTCTTGTGCGTCGGCAAGTTCCGAGGTATCACCCAGGATATAGCGATACTGATAGGGACCGCGCAGACCAACAATGTGGTTCATCCAGTCCGCCGGGTCCGTCCACATCACCGGCCTCGTCCCCATGGCCTTGCTAAGATCGTCAAGGTCCCAATGCAGCGCAAAGCCGGGAATCACGGCATCAAACAAATCGGTGTTCAGAGTGTTCTCGAGAGCGGCCCGCAAGCTATAGGGGCTTCGATCCAGCCAGACCTTGCCGAGGCGCGGGTCAATCGCAGCCGCGAGCAATAGCCAGACCCCTTTCACACCCCGGGCGCCGCCATGAATGGAGGCTGGGTCGACGTCACGGCGCGCCGATAGCAGATCGACTCCACGCAGAATGTCATGGGCCCGCATCGCCGGCAAGTTCAGCCCGATCTGGTTGGCCCGTGAATTGGTGATCCAATTCCCGACAAATGGCGCGTGGGTATCTTCTCCCGGAGAATCGCGCGGTTCCAGCGTGAGAACCACGCGGCCTTTCTTTGCCATCCTTGTCGCCAGGGAATCCGTGGATGGGGCCTGGAAGTAAGGGCCATTATCCGCTACCAGCAACACCGCCGGCTTTCGACCAGAGGGGGAAGAAGGGATGTAGAGCTTTCCTTCAATCTCAACCCCGGGCTCACTCTCGAACCTGATGTGCTGGCGCTGAACTTCCGGAGTGTTCGACTCATCCAAAACGCTCATTTCCGGCGAGGAGCCATCCGAGGGAATCTGCAGCTTATGCAATTCAGCTTGCAGTTCAGGGATAGTTCCCTGTCGTTTCTTGCCGTGAAAATCGTCAAGTATCAGTTGGTAGAGTTTGCGGCTCCCCGGGATATCCTCCACCCGGCCAGTGGGTGTGACCAGCAGTTCGAGATTGGTATAGAGGTGTACGGGCTGTTCATGAAAATCACCTTGGCCGTCTTTAAGCCAGCGGATCATCCACTGATAGACGGCTTCTCGACTTACCAGGGGAGTGCCATGGGAGCCCGGTCCGACGAAGAAGGCGAGCTTGTCCTCAGCTCCGTAAATGCCGTACCAATGCCGAGCTTCCTCATAAACCAGCCGAGCCCCCGCGGGCGTAAAGTAGTCACCCTCGGTTGCCTGGATGAGCCAGGGCGTGGGCGCAGTTACTTCCACATAATCCGCCACGTCGAGGCCCCGCACAAGAAATTGGGGGAAGGTCATTTCGGTATCGGGGTCAGGGCCGGCAAACAACAACTGATAGGAATTGGGATAGCAGGCGGGAATGACCGCTTTAACTCTGGGGTCCAGAGCGCCAATGAAGGTCGTCAATGCCCCACCNNCGCTTCGCATCCCAAATGAAGAAGCGGGCCGCACTCTCGCCAATCAGCAGGCTCTGGGCTCCTGCCTGGATATGCTCGGGAACCGACCATCCCCCCAAGGGTCCCGAGAGTTGCGGAACATACGATTGTTCCCTTTCACCTTGACCGATGGGATCGGTAGCCAACACCACGAAGCCTTTCAAAGCCAGATTGGCTGCGGCTCGCTGCGGCTCGGGCTTTCCCTCCTGGGTATGGCCGGACTGAAAAAGAATGGCGGGGTAACGGCCCGGCTGGTTGGGCCGGTACAGATCACCGGTGACATAGAAATTCGGCAGACTCTGGAAAAGCACTTTCTCGATGGTGTAGCCCTCCGCCTTAATCTGACCCGTGATCTTGGGATTCAGCGGCCCGTTGTAGTCGGGCAGACCACCCAGGATGTCCAGGAGTGTTTCGCGGACCTTTTGTTTGCGGCGCTCCGCTTCGGCAACCGTGTGGATTTGATCAATCGCCCTCTGCCGCCCCTGAAGTTGCCGCTGCGCAATCTGGTTCATCCAGTGGAGAAGGGGGTCTCGGATGGGCTCTTGAGCAAGAAGAGAGAGGGGAATGAGAAAAGTTGCACAGAGCAAAGCGATGTTCGTCAATTTCATCGGGTCCTTCCTCGCAATTGGAGTCGCTGCGCTCCGCTGGGCGCAGGGCTGACTATGCCTCGCCAAAACCAAATCCATCAGGCACAATTGTCTCGGCCCTCAACTGAATTCGATATCCACCACGCCCTCGGCAATCTGCCCCAGGTATTGCTCATCCGCAACGATATCCGCAGCCACCGCCACACGCGGCTTGTTGGGGTCCCAATTATCGGGAATCGTCACGGTGAAGCTGGTTTTGCCGTCGCTCGCCGCGGGCACATCCAGGCTGGCAATATCCGGCGAAGCCTTCCAGCCTTCCGGCAACACCAGCCCCGCCTTCAGGTGCATCGGCTGCGAGCGATAATTGCGCACCCGCAATTCGAGCGCGGACGTCGAGCCAGCCTTGGCCGCGAGTTGATACGGATAGAGCCGCGCCCAACTGGGGTTCAAGCCGAAGTTCGTATCCGGGTCGGCGATCACGTCCTTGAAGTACTGCCCCTCTTCCTCCAGCCGCCGCTTCAAGTCCTCCAGATCCGCCTTGTTGGCGATATAGGGCTTGGTGTGACCCGGCGCGATGATGTTGGGTTCGTGTTCCAGGATGGTGCGCGCGGCGCGGAGGTGGCTGTCGCTCTCCACCCAGTTGCGGAAGATCAGGCTGTGGCGAAGCTGGTACGGCGCTCCGGCGTCAGCGGGATGAACGGCGTCACCTGTGAACGCGATACGCGCGCCGTCAATCTCTGCGAACAGCGCCATCTGAAATTCCGTGTGGCCTGGCGAGTGGCAAATCTCGAACTCAAACTCTTCCCACTTGAACTTTTCGCCGTGGTGAAATGAGCGGTCCACCTTGATGACCTCGGCCAGCGTGCACCCCAGATTGTTGCCGCGCGGGTTTTCGAGAATGTCGACCATGTTGTCGTAGCACCAAATTTTGGCGCCATGATGGCGGACCAGATACGGAAATCCATTCAAGTGGTCGTCGTGCATGTGGCTGGGCATGGCTACATCCACGGATTTCAACCCGTAGCGCGCCTGCAACTCCGGGATGGTATGGGCAATGAAGCGAAGGCGATCGTGGATAGACAGGGACTTCAGGGAACTGTCGATGAAGTTGTTGCTCGCCGACCCGTAGTCCACGAACAGCGCCTTGCCGCTGTCGCTGATCACCGCGTAAAAGCATGAGGTGGTCTGATAGGAGGCGATCAGGTGCGGCGTCACCGCAAAAGGCTGGTTGTCCATGGTCAACGAAGTGCCCGGTGCATAGGCTCGTACCCACTCCCGCATTCGACTGATCAAATCCGTGAACCCTGCATCCACACTCGTAAAGGGCTCGCCGTGCGAGGGGCAGATGAATTGCGGCCCCAGTTCCCGCATGCGCTGCAGGGAGAGAGTGGCAAAGTCCACGCCATCCGTACTCATATATTGATATTGCAGATCATACAGAGTATTGACCTTGCCGGGCGAGTGAATCAGGTCGCCAGTAAAGGCCGTCTTCCGCCCGTCAATCGTCCCCACCAGGCTGATGGAGCCGATGGTGTGACCCGGTGTGGGATAGATCAGAAATTCGTGGGGACCCCAGCGAAAGGTCTCGTAATCGCGCAGCACGCCCGCCACGGGTAGGTTGTGGGTAATCGTGAAGAAATCGTTAGCCACATAATAGAGGTGGAACACGCGCCGGTTGCGCCAAAAGTTCTCCGCGTCCTCAAACAGGTGCCGTTCGTGGGCAGGCACGTGAATCGGAATGCGTTCCGCAACCGCGCGCGCATCACCCTGGCATTGGTCGCGGTGATGATGGGTGTGCAGGATGGCGTCAACCTTGGTCACGCCAATCTGGCCGAGCAGGCTCAGGACATGGCCGGAACCGAAATCGATGAGTAGCGCGCGGTTCCCGTCCTTGAGCACATAGACATTGCAGGCGTCGCGCAGAACGTACAGATTCGGAGAAATCTGCGTGAGCCCGCTGCCGGGCGCAAAGCGCACCGGCGAAGCCGCGGGCCGCGCCGCACCCCTCGCTGGCGCTGCCGCCGCGAACTCTGATGCCAGCAGTCCGGCACCGGCGCTCTTGAAAAAGTCGCGGCGCGATACGCGACTAGGCCTGGCAGTCTTCTGTCTTTTCATGTGCCCCCTCCCTTCCGTGCTGTCATCCTGAGCGAAGGGAAGGACCCCTGTATTTGAATTTTCAAGCAAATACAGAGGTCCTTCGTCGGCTTCGCCTCCTCAGGATGACAGTGTGAAGGGCCTTTCCGCAGCCTCTTCAATTCTGCCCTTCCAGACCCATGGTAAACAAACAATCCAGGCTAAAGGGTCGCGTTGGCGGCTGGTCCCATGAGTCGCCGCGCGTTATCCTCGCATATAGCCTTTTGGGAAGCCTCGTCCAGCCCGGATTCCTGCATTTTGAAGAGGGCCGACTCAAAATAGAAGAAGGGATAATAGGATCCGAAGAGCACTCGTTGCAGAGGAATCTCTTGCCCCAGGCGAGCGAGTCCTGCGATCCCATCCACCATGGAGATTTCAGCAGAGACGTCGGCCGCGGCGAGCGCCGCCCGATATTGCTCCACGCTGATGTTTGAGGTGCAGTTCAGAAGCTCCAACCTCAGGCCCGGGGTGGTTTTCACCACCTCCGCAAGCGGAGTAATATCGACTGCAGGCACGCGCATAAGCGCAGGCTGCGTGCGCACGTCTTCCATGCATAAAGCCAACTGCACGATGAGCCGGCGGGCAGTTGCCAACTTCAATAACTCCGCAAAAAGCGGATCGTCAAGGCTGTATCCATGGTAGTTGGGGTGTAGACGTATTCCCGGCATCTTATGCTCTTCCTGGCACCGCCGCACATCTTCCCGCCAGTCGGGAAGCTTGGGATTTACGGATCCAAACGGCACCAGAATGCCTTGGCCGTAGGTGCGGCAGTCCTGAGCGAGCCGGATGTTCACGCTGGCAAGATCCCGATGCAGCATCCCGTCGAAGCTGCCTGCCCAAGCTTCGACAACGTTCCGCTTGCGTAGCTTGGCGACCAGCTTCGCGGGGTCATCGCCCTCTAAGTGTCGAAACGGCCAGCGGGAAAGGTAGACGTTCGTATCGATGATCATACCTTGTATCCTTTTCTGCGCAGCATCGGCGTCAATAACCGGCGCAGGTTCCCCCCCAGGATGAGTTTCTTATCGGATTCCGGGATGTTGGCGCCTTCGACCTTGGCGATTTGCGAGGCGAAACTCCGGCCTCCCACATCGCTGCCATAGATCACCCTTTCCGCACCCAGTTCACGCACCGCCATCTCCACAAATCCCGACGTCGGATCAGATCCCGCCAGGCCCGCGTACACATTCCTGGTGTCGCGAATGGCGCGAATCGCTGGCTCCCAGTTTCCTCCCGTATGGGCGCATACAATTTGAAGTTTGGGATGTCGCCTGGCGAGCTCGATCACGTCGAATGGCGATGATTCGCCCGGCTCGTTGCCGCCGGTTTTGAGCCACTCGTGCTGCAGGATGACCACCTCATTTGCGGCCGCCCACTCGGCGATGGGATCCATTTCTGGAACGTTGCAGCGCGCCTCGGCCTCGACCTCCCCAATCATCACCATGGGACCGTCCCGCATACAGCGGTTCAACTCCTGCATGCTGAAGTCGCGGAGAGCGGGGGTTAGATACACGGAGCCGTAGGCGCGGTCGGGAAAGGCCTTCACCGCCCGCATCACCCGGTCATTCTCCAGGCGAAATTGCTCGGCGGGATTTGGGTGCTGGTCGGCCGAGTACCCCTGGGAGAGGATGAGCCGCTCCACTCCCATGCGGTCCATGCACTTGACCAGGAAGGCCATGCGTTCCTCGGGGGTATCGCCTGGCACCGAACCGAGATGGGAGTGCTGGTCCCAGATGCGCAACTCCTCGCCCGACTCCGCAGCGCCACTGAAGTTCCAGGGCTTGGCCTGAGCCAGCGCCAAGGACCAGCAAAAACTCTTCAGAAGGGTTCGCCGGTTTAGCATGACAGTCTCCGATCAATGCCCGATGTTGTGACAGACATCGCAAGATGCAGGTGCCTTGCGCAGCTTATGGCAATCCACGCAGGCGACCATGGAAACTTCTTTTTCCTGCCACAGGTAATCTCGGTCCTTCACCGGACCATGGCACACCGCACATTCCACCTTTGCATCGAGGTGCTTCTGGTGACTGAAGAAAACAAAGTCTGGAAGCGCATAGACTCGCGCCCACGAAAGCAGGTCATCGTCTCTTTGGACTTGGGCCAGTTTCTGGATCGCCGGACTATCGGTCTTGATGGTCTGATGGCAGGCCATGCAATCTGCGACTACGGGGATTTGCATCTTGCCGCTGGTTCCGGCGGGTCCGTGGCAAGCGTCGCATTTCATTCCTGTCTGAACATGCATCTTGTGGCTGAACGGTATCGGCTGCGTAATCGCTTTGGTGGGCGCAGGAAGATCCCGGGGTTCATGCCCGGGCCCCGCCGAAATCGTGCGCGATTGAGCTTGGGGTCGCATTCTTGCCGGACCCTGTCCTTCCGGAAACAAGGCATATGCCGCCAGGACAGTCGGGGCAGTCGTGTCAGGATTGAAATATCCACCCGGCCCCACCGCAATCACCACGAATTGCTTCTTCGTTTTCTTCCCCAGATACGTCATAGGTGTGGCGTGCGCGTTGGATTCGAGTTTGTCGACCCAGAGCTCTTTTCCTGTCGCCGCATCGAACGCCCGGAAGCGGTGATCAACCGTGCCGCCGATGAAGACCAGTCCTCCCGCGGTGGCTATGGAACCTCCGAGGTTATAGATACCGGTCTTGGGAATCCCTTTCGCCTCCAGTTCATCCACGACCCCCAGCGGCACTTTCCAGGCGATTTCCCCGGTTTTCAAATCGATGGCATTCAGATCACCCCAGGGGGGCTGCTGGCAGGGATAATGGTGGTCATCCCAGAAGCGCGCATATCCTCCCCACTTGCTGCTGCGGACGTAGGCCTCCGCAGAGCCCGCAGGCTGTGGCTTCATAAAGCCGACTGCGCCCACTTCGCTTACATTAACGAAGAGATATCCCAGCGAGGGATTGAACGAAGTCCCCGACCAGTTGCCGCCTCCCAAAGTTCCGGGCATTTCCACGGTCATGTCCGGCAGACCCCAAGGAGTAAAGATCTTTCCGGGGAGGGAGGAAGCAAAGTTGTCGAGGCAGTATTGACGGGACTCCGGAGTGACCGTGGTGATGTCGTCAAGCGTCACGGAGATCTTGGCAAGCGGCGGTGGCTTTATAGGAAAAGGCTGGGTGGGCCAGGTAGCTTCTCCCGGCACTTTACTTTGTGCTACGGGCCGTTCCTCCACCGGAAACAGGGGCTTGCCGGTGAGACGATCCAGTACAAAGACGAATCCCATCTTGGTCACTTGCGCCACCGCCGGGATTTCCCGCCCCTGGCGGCGCACGGTAATCAAATTGGGCGGCGCGGAAACATCGTAATCCCAGATGTCATGATGCACCATCTGGTAATACCAGCGAAGTTTGCCCGTGGCGGCATCTAACGCCACGAGGGAGTTACCGAACAGACCTTGACCTTTCCGGTCCGCGCCATAGAAGTCGTAGGACGGCGACCC
>PMYF01000553.1 GCA_003171295.1 Acidobacteriota bacterium
CATCCTGTCAATAAGAACAATCCCCTGCCGCGGAACATTCTTCAGCCTTCCTGTGGTAGGAATCAAAAGCTATCTCCGACAGGCTCCTAGGCCGCTTTTCTGCAGCCCCACAGCCCGGGAAGATCTCGCTGCGCATGATCGCTGTGGCCATAGGGGTTCTTGGTCAGCAAGCCAAGCACTTCTTTTGGCCCGTCAATCTAAACCTGGCTCGCACTTTTGACTTATCAGCCAGCCTGCTTTCACCTTGGCCTTGGCTAACCTTGCTGGCGATCCTCGCTGTGTTCGTCCTGCGGAAGTGGCAACCTGTGTTCGGGTTCCTCGTCGCGTGGTGGGCCATAACGTTTTTGCCTTGCCTGGACGTTCGGCAGCTTGTCGGCCTTCCGATGGCGGACCGCTTCTCGTATCTACCTTCCATCGGACCGTGCCTGGCCATCGCCTTCGGTGCCATGGTGCTGGTGCCACAGCGCCTGGCGCACCTTGAACCCACCCGCGTGCTGGTCCCCGCTTTGCTCGTTGTGCTTGGGTTATGGACCGTCCAGGACATTCGTACCGTCCCAAACTGGCATGACGACGCAGCGCTTTGGAACCACACCGCAAGCGCGGCTCCTGACTCAGCCTTGGCGCACATGTTTCTAGGGATAATCTTGGAGCATCAAAAGGGCGACCTCGACGGAGCAACCCGGGAATACGAGACTGCGCTGCGTCTGAACGAAGTGAGTTTCCGGCCCACCGCTGGGATGATTTATGAGTGCGACCTCGGTTTGGGCCGCGTCGCGTTGGCGAGGGGACGCACCCAGGACGGCGTGGCTTACTTCGAAAAGGCGGTCCAGGCGGCGCCTACCCTCAGCCCGGCTTACCGGCTCCTCGGGGTGGTCTATTTTCTTCAGGGAAATTACGCTCGGGCGGCGGAATACTTCACTCGCGTCGTGAAGATCAATCCGCAAGACGTCGAGGCCCGCTTCTTTCTCGGCACCTGCTGGTTGAAACTGGGCAAGCCGGCGCAAGCTGCGGACCAATTCCACGCAGCCCGCGAAGTGGACCCCACCTATTTCCAGGCTTTCGACGCGGAAGCGCGCGCGCTCGAAGCCGCCGGGGATGTCGCCGGCGCCGCGCGCGCGCGCAGCCTGAAACCACCTCGTTAGTGGCTAGCTACCGTCAGCGTCTCCCCGACCTGGGTTTTCCTATGACGAACCCACGGTTAATTCCCAAGACGAATTCACGGCGGCTGGCGGCCTTCCGGTGTCCGGGATTTGTTGCCAACCGGCGTGGGCGTCGGGGTATAATTACCTCGGTGCCGCAGGGCCACCTTCGCGACGATTAGGCAATGTCGGCAAAACACGAGGCAGAGGCATGGGATTCATCGAGAACCGCTTCGAGAAAAACTTCATCATCACGTCTGTGGACTATGTTTTCAACTGGGCGCGCAAGTCCTCTCTCTGGCCGTTGACCTTCGGGTTGGCGTGCTGCGCGATTGAGATGATCGCCGCCACGACCTCGCGCTTCGACATGGCGCGGTTCGGCGCCGAGGTCTTTCGTCCCAGCCCCCGCCAAGCCGATTTGATGATCGTGTCCGGAACCGTGACGCTGAAAATGGCGCCCGTGCTGAAGCGCATTTGGGAGCAGATGCCGGATCCGAAGTGGTGCATCTCCATGGGGGCGTGCTCAAGTGTCGGGGGGCCCTTCAATACCTATGCCGTGCTGCAGGGCGTGGACAAAATTGTTCCCGTAGATGTCTATGTGGTGGGCTGCCCGCCACGTCCCGAGAATCTCTTTTATGCTTTCCTCAAGCTGCAGGAGAAGATCGATAACATGACGCTGGGGAAGCAGCCCACCGAGGTCCGTCTGGACGAGAGCATGATCGAGGACTTTAAGAAATCCATCCGCATCGGCAAAGCGGGGACACCGGAACTGGTCCAGATCGGCTAAGCCGATTTCTTCCTGCGAAATTCGAAAAGTCATTGTGAAGGCCAGGGCGCATGAGCTTGCCCCTGGCGGGCCGCGGCGAGGCCGCTCCTGATTCGTCATGCCTGAACTTCCCGAAGTTGAAACTGTTGCGCAAGGTCTCAAAAGGCGCGCGCTCGGGCGCCTGGTCGCGGCGGTGGAGATCCGTCATCCCGCGGTCATCGTGGGATCGCCAGAAAAATTTGTTTCCACTCTCGAGGGCCGAACGCTGGTGAACGTCGCGCGCCAGGGCAAGGCGTTGGCCCTCGAACTCTCCGCGCTGGACGGCTCCGCGCCGCGCTTTTTGCTGGTACGCCTGGGGATGACGGGCCAGTTCACCGTGGCTCCGCACGCGGCGCCGTACAAGTCGCACACGCATGTGTTGCTTGCTCTGGATGACGGGCGCGAAGAACTGCGTTTCCGTGACGTCCGGCGCTTCGGCAGGCTGCGTTCCTGCACGCGCGAGGAGTTGGAAGCCGTCCTGGGAGCGCTCGGGCCGGATGCGCAGCGCATCACCGAGGCCCAATTCCTGGCGGCGATGCGCGGCCGCCACGGCGCGATCAAGAGCTGGCTGATGAATCAGAATCTCCTGGCCGGCCTGGGGAACATCTACGCCGATGAGGCCCTGTTCGCAGCGCGCCTCCATCCTCTCGCGCAGCCGGGACGCGTCTCTGCTGGGACGGCACACCGGCTCTACCACGCTGTCCGAAAGGTGCTGGACCGCGCCGTGCAACTGGGCGGCACGACTTTCAGCGATTACCTCGACGCCGAGGGCCGCCCTGGGAAATTCCTGAAGAAGCTGCGCGTCTATCAACGCACCGGCGAGCCCTGCCTGCGGTGCGGTCGCACGATCCGGCGCCTGGTGATCGCAGGACGCAGCAGCCACTTCTGCCCGCGTTGCCAGGCCCGGCCACGCGTCACGGCCGGGATGCGCAGACCGCGCAAACCCGAGGCCTGAAAGGACCCGGGTAAGAACTCGATCTTCGGCCCTCTTCAATCCATCACCCCGATGGTACAGCCCATGGTGCGGCAATTCGATACGCACCACGGCGTGCATCGGTAATACTTCAACAGTTCATCCATCGCTAGCGCGGTTTCACCTCAGACTGGCGATCCGTGACCCCTCCCCGGGCCCGCTACACGGTCCACCCTCTCCTCTGGGGAAATGGCTACAAATGGCTCGCGTGCACGCTTTCCAGCCCTATCCGAGGGGAGAGCGTGGTCGCCAGCGGCGACCGGGTGAGGGGTCTTGCCGTCGCCATGACTTCGGCAACCTTGACTCAAATAGTCACGTTCCGAATATCAAGCCCGGTAGCACCGACGTTCTGTCTGGCTTGCTAAGGGTTGATCGACTTCGAAACGCTCAATCCCATTTTCGGACAGCCGGGTTTCAACTCTCCAGGTTTCGCGCTGCCTTAACTTTCGTCGAATCCTCAAGTTAAATAATTGGCACAAATGGGCCCTCGGTTGCGTATTACAGGGCAGAGGAGTGATGGCTGGCCTCCTGGCACCGCGAATTGGCGCTTGCTTAACTCCAGAGGTAGCCCGAGGCCACCAAGACATAAAGGAGACGATCATGCACGCAACTGTTGACCAAGCGACACTCTTACAAACCTCCGCTCAGGAGGAATCGGCGTCCAGCCAGACCTTGATCCGGCTGGAGGGCACGATGAAGGTTTTCTTCACCGACGAAGTGGAGACGCATGCGCTTTCGGGAATTCACCTCGACATCAGCAGGGGCGAGTTCGTTTCCGTCTCCGGCCCATCGGGTTGCGGGAAGTCGACCTTGCTCTCCATTCTCGGCCTCCTGGACTCTCCTTCGGAGGGCAAATATACACTGAACGGTGCCGCCGTCGAGGATCTGACGGTCTCGGAGCGCACGCGCATCCGCAACCGGGAGATTGGATTCATCTTTCAGGCGTTCAACTTGATCGGTGACCTGACGGTTTACGAGAATGTGGAATTACCCCTGACCTATCGTGGTATGTCGGGGGCGGAGCGCAAGCAGCGGGTGCAGGAGGCGCTCGAACGGGTGGGGATGTCGCACCGCATGAAGCACTACCCCTCGCAGCTTTCCGGCGGCCAGCAGCAGCGCGTCGCGGTAGCGCGGGCACTGGCGGGGAAGCCTTCGATTCTGCTGGCGGACGAACCCACCGGCAACCTGGACTCAAAGAACAGCGAAGCGGTCATGGATCTGCTTCGTGATCTGCACCGGGAAGGGGCCACCATCTGCATGGTCACACACGATCCTCGCTACACACAGTTTGCGGATCGAACCATTCACCTTTTTGACGGGCAGGTAGTGGACGAGAGCACGGAAGGCCCCGGCAAGAATTTTCCGGACGGCAGTTGGAACTAGCGTGGTGTCACGCAAGTTCGTGGAATAAACCGTCTGGAGCGCCGACCGTTCCAGAACCCCGTAAGCGGCGCAATATCGTAGCCCAGGGTCTCCTTTGACCCGCCGTGCGCGGGCCGCCAGCCCTGGGGGAGAGAGCCCTCCCTAACCCCCGGCTCACGCCGTGGGCTACCTTCTTTCGCCCGCTTCGCGGGCTGACTTCATCAACGAACTTCTGAAATGCGATACTAGCGCTCCCACCAAGACTTGCGTGACCCGGTAAGAAGGCATTGTGGTAGAGTTGGAAACTTACGGCCTTCTTGTCGCGGAGACCCTCGCTACCTCCACGTGCCTGCTGGGCCTGCCCATTGAGGGGAGAATCCATGCCCAAGACTGTCTCACGCAAGGCTCTGTTTACCGTTGCCCTGCTCTGCGCCTGGGCAGCGTTTTGGTTCCCGACGTATGCCGCGCAGCCCCGGGCTGCGGCGCGGGCGCCGGGCGCGGAAACACGCGCGGCTGGACTCCTCGCGGGGCGCGAGTTGGGCACGACGCCACTGCTCGACGACCTGCGCGAACTATGTGACGGCATCGGCGGCCGGCCGACTGGCTCCCAGGCCTGCGAGCGTGCGGTGGATTGGGCGGTAGGCCGCTTCCGCGCCGCTGGCGTGAATTCCGTGTGGACAGAACCTTACACCATCCCCGGCTCCTGGGCGGGAGGTCATGATCAGGCGGAATGCCTGGCGCCCGTCGAGTTCCCCGTCCGCGTCGCCGCCGCTCCCTCGACTGCTCCCACGCCCGGCGGCCACGCCCTGGAGGCTCCCCTCGTGAATGCCGGCGACGGCAGCCGGGAGGCCTTCGCGCGCCTGGGCGATAGGGCGCGCGGCTCGATCGTCCTGGTGCTTTCGCCGGAGATGAAGACCGAAGCCGATCTGTTTGCCGAGTACACGCGTGACGCTCCGCTGCTGGCGGCGGCCCAAAGGGCCGGCGTGGCAGCCTTGCTTGTGCAGTCCACGCAGCCGCACCTGCTGCTCTACCGCCATCCCATGGGCTTGGGCGGTGAAATCCTGCCACTTCCCACCGCCATCGTGGCACGCGAGCACGCCGCGCGACTGGCGCGCCTCGCGGACCATGATGAGGTTCGGCTGCGGCTGGATCTTCCCAGCCGTGTGGGTGGCCCCTTTGAAGCCCGCAACGTGGTGGCGGAAATTCGCGGCCGCGAGAAACCCGAAGAGATTGTGCTGATCGGGGCACACCTGGATTCCTGGGACCTGGGCACCGGCGCGGAGGATGACGGCGTGAATGCCGCACTGGTCATCGACGTTGCGCGCAGCTTCCAAGCCCTGGGCCTCGTGCCGCGCCGCACCGTGCGCTTTGTCCTCTTCACGGGCGAAGAACAGGGCATGCTCGGCTCTGCGGCGTATGTCCTGCGACACGCTGCGGAAATCAGCCATCACGTGGTCATGATCGCGTTCGACACGGGCTCCGGCCGCATCACGGGCTTCTATCTTAACGGCCGCGAGGGCCTGCGCCGCCCCGTCGACCAGGCGCTCGCCGCAGTCGCGGGCCTCGAAGCGACCGACGATACCTTGGAGGCCATCGATGGCACCGACAACTTCGATTTCCTCATTTCGGGAGTTCCCAACCTGGTCGGCAGGCAGGAATGGGCTCCCTACCTTCCCAATTACCATGCCGAGTCAGATGTTTATGACGTTGTAAACGGCCGCCAGGCCAGGACGAACGCCGCCCTCGCCGCGGTGCTGGTGTGGGGAATGGCGGAACGTCCTGAGCCTCCGGCGTCACACCAGACGCGCGCGGAGGTGGAGAAACTTCTGCGCGACACGAAGCTGGATGAACAGATGAAGGGTCTCGGCCAGTGGGATGACTGGGTGGCGGGAAAGCGCGGCGTAAGCAAGTAAGACGCGGCGAGGAAGCATGGCGCACCCAGCCCCGATTTCTCACCACGCGGCGCGATTTTCTTTTGGGCCGCTGGATGCGCGGGTTAGCAGGCTGCGGAAAAACGCATCCCTGCTGTCATTCTGAGCGAAGCGAAGAATCTCGCCCTGCGCATTTTCACGAACATGCGAGATTCTTCGTCGCCTGCNNGCTCCTCTCCAGAAAGTGGACGCGTAAGCTGTTTGGATTCAACAAATTCATCACACGCTTGCCGCGTCCACTTTCTGGAATCACGGATAGCCGCTTTCGGCTATCCAGGCTCAGAATGACAGCAGGGATGCGTTTTTCCGCAGCCTCTTAAGCCCGCCCTTCCCTTCCGTGGCGACGACTTCGGGCCACGCTCGCTCAACTCACTACATAGAAATCCCCTGCCATACGATATCTTGGGTCGTTTCGGCAATCGACGCAGCAGGCAGCGTAGCCCTCGGAACTATTTTCCTTTGTACCCAACTGCCCCTTGACCCGCGATTCGGTGTGTTTCTAAGATGGGATTCAACGGGGGTGCAAGTCGAAACCCCAACCAAGCCGTCTCATGGATTGTGTGTGAGACGATAGGAGTTCTGATTATCAGGGGAACTGATCCGGCGGAAATTCCAGCCTCCAGCGAATTCATCTGCGGGCTGGACCTGACGGTCGATCGGACCGCCGGAAGGGTTCCCTGAAGGTTTCCGGACGGTGGTGGGACGGGTGAGAGCAAAGCTAAGAGGGGCTCCTCTCGCCCGCTCACCACTTTCGGACCGTCGACTGGCTGGACGATTGGGGCCTCCGGCAAGGAGGCCCCGTTCTTTTGAAAATAGGTCCTGCCTACCACACGCGTGCCATCGAACCCCCATTCCCGGCAAGACCCTGAAGAATCGGAAACTCGCAGGGAAGCCTTGCGGCCTCGGAGGAGTTGCTATATACTGCCTTTTGATGTTCAGCACTTACGCCAACGCGTTTTGGTACTTTAGTTACCGGTTTTGGGGCTTTGCTCCAAACCGGTAGAGTGGCGTTGGTCTGAACGGGGAAAAGAAATCGAAGTAAGGCCAGCCCACTCCAAGCGAGTGGGCTTTTTGGTTTTGGGAGGAGGAAGGGAGCAATGATCATCTCCATGAAACCGAATGCCACCAAGGAGCAGATTGAGCATGTCTGCGAGCGAATCCG
>PMYF01000806.1 GCA_003171295.1 Acidobacteriota bacterium
GGTCGCGCCACCGCACTCTTCGCCTCATTCACCTTGAGCTTGAGCCTTTGCGTGATGAATCGGGTGACACTCTTCATCACCCGTTGACCCGCCCGCTCGCTGCGAACGTAGATGTTGCAGTCGTCCGCATAACGAACAAAGTGATGTCCCCGGCGCTCCAACTCTCGGTCGAGTTCGTCGAGCACGAGGTTGCTTAACAGAGGCGAAAGAGGTCCCCCTTGCGGAGTCCCTTCCACGCTCGGGCTGACCAACCCGTTCTCCATCACCCCGGCATTCAAAAATACCCGAATGAGTTTCAGCAGCCGCTTGTCCCCGATCCGGTTCGCAATCCTACCCATCAGTTTGTCGTGATTGACTCGATCGAAGAATTTCTCCAAATCAAGATCAACGCACCAGCCGTGACCCTCGGCGATATACTGCTGCGCCTGGGCCACTGCCTGATGAGCCGAGCGTCCCGGTCGAAAACCGTAGCTGTGGTCGGAGAACGTCCGGTCCCACCGCCGCTGCAGAACCTGCATCACCGCCTGCTGGATAAACCGATCCAGTACGGTGGGAATGCCCAACTTTCGCACCCCTCCTCCGTCCGGCTTGGGGATTTCAACCCGCCTCACCGGCTGCGGCTCGTAGGTTCCGTTCAGCAGCTGTTCCCGGATGGCTGGCCAGTGCCGCCGCAGATAGTCCGGAAGCACGGCGACGGTCATGCCGTCGATGCCCGCACTACCCTTCTTAGCCTTCACCTGCCGCAATGCCTTTTTCAGGTTTTCACGCTCGCATACCTCCTCCATCAAGCGAACGGTATTAGCTGGGCTTTCGGGTCCACTTGTCGCCCCCGACGATTCAGTCTCTTCCCCTGCGACACCTCGGGCTGCACCCGTCAGCGCAGAAGAGAAGTCCAGTTCGATCTGGATATTCTGCTGCGGGTCGTCTTTGAGACTCATGGCCTANNAGCAGATCTCCTGGGGTAAGCTCAGCCGCCTTCCGTGCACAATCGCCGAATCTACGCTTCACACCTTGATGGATACGGACTTCGCGGTACGTTGCCCACTCGTCCGGTGCTGGCGCCTTATATCCGGTTTTTGTCCATCGATTCGCACGTTTGATCCATGCTTCTTTCGGACCCCACCTCGCGGCGGTAGCCCTTGCATCATCACTAGGCCTTCACCTCCATCAGGTTGACCGGAGGACTTTCACCTCCAAGCTGCTAAGCATGCCCAGCACACAACGAACCCGCTGGCGCGGGGGACGCTTCCGCGTGCCCACGCTTTAAAACCCCCATGCAACCAAGGAGTAGTGTGGAGTCATAAGGAGGTCCTTATGACCCAACTACGTCGAATGATGCTGGAGGAACTCCAGCGTCGGAATTACTCTGCTGAAACCATCCGTCAGTATCTGCGGGCCGTGGCGCAGTTCGCCCAACATTTTGGCAAGCGGCCCGACCAATTGGGACCCGATGAACTTCGAACCTATCAAGCGTACCTGCTGCGCGAGCGCAAGCTGGCCGTCGGGAGCGTCGTTGCTCAAGTCGCGGCGCTACGGTTTTTCTACGTGCGAGTCCTCAAGCGGCATGGGCTGCGAGAAGACCTGCCCTATCCCAACGATCATCGCCGACTCCCCACGGTATTGAGTCTGGAAGAGGTCACGCGGCTCATCAACGCCGCCGGCAATCTCCTGCACCGCGCTCTGTTGATGACTCTCTACGGCACGGGGATGCGGCGCACCGAAGTGTCTCTGCTGAAGGTCAGTGACATCGACAGCCAGCGCATGATGATTCGCGTGGAACGCGGGAAGGGCGGCGCCGGCCGCGACATTCCTCTCAGCCCGGCGCTGTTAGTGACGCTGCGCGAATACTGGTGCTGGAAAAAACCCCGCATCTATCTGTTCCCGAGCAGCGAGCGCAAGCGCGGCAAGGAGCAACCCATTTCCGACCACACCGTGTGGTACGCCTGTGCAGAAGCCGCTCGCCACGCGGGCCTCACGAAACGGGTCAGCCCTCATTGCTTGCGCCACAGTTTCGCCACTCACCTCCTGGAGGCGGGGACGGATCTACGCACCATTCATATTTTGCTGGGTCATGGTGATCTGGAGACGACGGCGAAATACCTGCATCTGTCCCAACGGCATTTGCGGGCCGTCGCCAATCCCCTGGAGAGCCTGCCGCTTTCCAGTGTTCAGGAAGCCAACCGTCAGTATCACCGTAAAAAGAAGCCATGAAACGGCCCGCCGTGGAGGTGGCCGACAACCTCCGCGTTCAGGGCCAGCGCTTCCTCGACCGGTATCGATCGAGCTTCGATTTCCAGCAGCTCAAAGCCTTCCGCGCCCTGCAGAACTGCCGCACCGCCGCGCTCGGAGGCCACCTCGATGCCTGCCCCCAATGCGGATTTCAGGCCGTCTCTTATAACTCGTGCCGCAACCGCAGCTGCCCCAAGTGCCAGGCCCAAGCGCGTGAACGCTGGCTGGCAGCACGGGAACAGGAACTGCTGACCACTCCTTACTTTCACGTGGTCTTCACCGTCCCCCACGAGCTCAACCTCCTGGCGCAAGACAACCCCCGTCAGTTTTACCATCTCTTATTCACCGCCAGCGCCGCCACCCTGCTGGAAATCGCGACCGATCCTAAACACTTGGGCGCGGAGATCGGCATCCTCAGCATTCTCCACACCTGGGGCCAGAACCTGCTCGCCCATCTCCATATTCACTGCGTCATCCCGGCGGGAGGCATTTCTCGCGATCACACCCGTTGGGTGCATCCTCGCTATCCCGGCTTCTTTCTGCCTGTGAAGGTTCTAAGCCGAGTCTTCCGCGGCAAGTTCATCGCCGGCCTCAAACGCCTTTACCGCCGGAAGCAATTACGCTGCGCCGGACCTTCCGCCGCGCTGGCCGATGAGAAGCAGTTCCGCCAACTGCTGCGCCGCCTCCACCGGCAGGATTGGGTGGTCTATGCCAAGCCGGCTTTCGGCTGGCCCCGGCAGGTGCTCCGTTACCTCGGCCGTTACACCCACCGCGTGGCCATCTCCAACCATCGACTCTTATCCTTCGACGGTGAGCGCGTCACCTTCCGCTGGAAGGATTACGCCCACGGCAGCAAGACACGCCAGATGACCCTCCTGGCTACGGAGTTCTTACGCCGCTTCTTCCTCCACGTCTTGCCCAAAGGCTTCGTGCGCATACGTCACTTCGGCTTTTTGGCCAATCGCTTTCGTGCCGCCCGGGTTAAGCTCGGCCGGCAACTGCTGGCGACCGATCCTTTGCCGCCGGTCTCAGGTCAAGTTCCCCAGGCCGACGCCGCCATCTGGCATTGTCCCCACTGCGGCACGGTGATGATTGTCATCCAGCGATTCGCCAGCGGAGAATCGCTTTCAGGGTGCAGTTACTTTGATTCTTCCTAGAGCGGCGCGCCAAACCGGACCACCGACGACGTGCACCCCGCACGCCCATACCTTGGTGTGCCCACCCTGCATCTCCCTTTATTTCTGGAGGCTCACGCCGGCCCCGACTCCCGACCATCGGCATCTCCATACCGCCCACCTTGCTTGCCCTTCCACCTTCTCCGCCTTTTTCCACATCCTCGCAACGCCCAGCTTAAAAGCCAAAAAGACATTCAATCTCCATAGGTAGTGGCGAGCGCCAGCGGCTTCGTTCAAGTCTCCTTATCGGAAATGCCTCGGCCCGTCACCATCCTGCCGGCCCCAAAAGCCACGCGCTTGGGCCGAGGCATTTCCGATCAAGGCTAGCGACTTCGGGGGAGTCGGGGGTTGCACTTCTATGAGGAGGCCGTCAAACTGCCCTGCGTGGCGGGACTCACTACGATTACTAAACCTTGGCGACTACTCGTTACGGATGCCAAGACCGATGGGAGTCTGGCCCGTTTTTAAAGTGCGGTCGTCCCATTTTCCGGGCAGGGCATTTGAACGAACCCGTTGAAGCGGGGGACGCTTCGCGTGATTGAGGGTTGAGGTCACAGCCCTGAGCTAGGGGCGGTGTGGCATGATCCTGAACCATTATTGCTTGGGGGATGGGGGTTTCCCCACAGTTATGCAGGACGCACGCCTTTGGTGTCTGCAAAGGGCGTTCGTTCCCGATGTCGTTCCAGTCGCGGAGGACCAGACCCTCGACAGGACAGACCGCAATCGGCTGATGCATTTCGCTGCGCCAGCCCTGAAGGGAGAGCCATTTATTCCAGTTCAGGTAAGATCCGGCGATCGGCGTGTTGATCCATTTCGCCCAATCAGTTGATTCAACCGCCGGCCATTCCGCCCTCTTCGACCATCAGCACCGGTTCGGTTGCGGCTGCAGGCTTCCTGCCGGCGAGGGCGAACACCTCTTGTGCGCCGGCGGCCACGCCCGAGGCGATTCGACCCTTGGCATCAATAAGTACCGCCATGGGCGTACCGTTTGCGCCAAAGGCGGACCCAGCCTGAAAGTCCCTGTCGAGCAGTACCGGTAAGCGGAGATTCATGGCCTGGTTCGCTTCCACGGTCCCGGCCGAAACCACGAGGAGCTTGGGTGCTCCAGCGGGCGGGTCGGACTCCCATGCTCTGAGGTCATTCAGCATCTGCTGGCAGAAACCACAGCCAGGATTCCAAAAGAGAACCAGGGTCTTGCGCCCTCGGAAATCGGTAAGGGTTACGGCCTTGCCGTTGAGATCATGAAGCTTCAGTGGTGGCGCCGGGTCGCCTATCTTTACCACCGGCGGGCGCGGCGTAGGATGGCTTCCATTTCCATTCTGACCGTTGGCAGGTGCGACCGCACCCTGAGCAGGTAGCGGTGGGGGCGCCGCGGCGGCGTGGGCCACCAGCGCCCTTATGGCATCCGCGCCCTGGGCTACCGGACTCCCAACCGAGCCATCGGGCCGGACCAGCACGGCAGCCGGCGTCCCCCAGGCATGGTAGGCCTCAGCCACCTCGCGGTTCCGCTGAAGCAGCACTTGGCTTATCCCGTGCGTGTTGCTCTTGGGGCGGTTATCTTCGGCTGTGCCCTCGCTGACCATTGCTACGGTAAGCGAGGCGGCATGCTCCCGCTGCCAGCGACCGATTTCTGGCATCAGCGCCAGGCACGGGCCACAGTTGGGGTTGGCGAAGAGAAGGAGTGCCGATTTCCCGCCGGCCACGAGAGCCTCAAGCGTGATGGTTTCCCCGTGCAGGCCGCCGAGGCGAAAACTGGGGGCTGTCGTGCCGATGGGCAGGCCTGCGGAAGGTGCCACGGAACCCTGGGGTGCGTCTGCACCCATGGGGAGCCGCGATTCCAGTGCCTCAAGCCGCAGCAAGATCCGTCCCTGCTGGCGCAGGATCTGCAACAGGAATGCAGCCTCCCCGGCTATCAGTGCGAGGACCGCGAGCCCCCACAGCAGACCCACCCGCTGGCCAGTACTCGGGTCGCCCCACCAACCCCAGACGCTCGGGCCAGGATTGAATCGGCCCTGCCAAACCACAAGCCCGGCGACCAGAGCCAGTACGGCATTGCGGGTCAACGTCGACCAGCCGGCGGGAGCCGAATAAAGCTGACCAAAGCAGTGGCAATCCGGCTTTCGCCCGCGCGCCAGGTTGATACCGATGCCCAGGAGGAAAACCAGCAGCAGGCCCAGCGCACCGAGCGCGCCCAGCCAGGCGGAAGCTATCGGCAGCAAGGCTGCGGCCACAATCAATTCGGCGATGGGTAGCGCGATGCCCAGGGGTGCGGCAAGCCAACTGGGCACACCGAAGTCCCGGAGCCCTCGACGCGACCCCGCGCGATCCAACAGCTTCGCAACCCCCGCCACCAGAAAGACGGCAGCCAGCACAATCCTCGCAGCTACAATGGCAGCAGGCATGATCACCTCGATCACTTGATGGGGGGCGCCGGATTACAACCGAACACGCCCTCGCCATTGGTCAAGCAGATGTAGCCGGACTTGCAGCATACTTTGTCGCAGCACACCGGGTTTTTGTCGGTGCAGCAGACCGTTGCGTAGGTTCCGTCAGCGAGGGGCCCCGAACACTTGTACTCGCCCTGCGGACACGTAACTTTCTTACACGTACCGGACCGCGCGTCGGTGCAGCTAAGATCGGACGCGCAGCAGATATTGCCGCAAACCCTTTCTTGCGGGCAACATTCGCCTTTGATCATTTGTCCGCCCAGGCAGAGCTCGCAGCATTTATCGCCGCAGCAAGGACCGTTACAGCAATGGTCACCGCACCAACGGCCGGGTCCGGCTTGTGAATCGAAACAACATTTGCCGTTTTTGCACTGGTCGGGCCGGCAGCAGTCGTTTCCACAAATATCCTTGTCGGGACAGCAGGACTTTTGCGTGCACTTCTGGCCCTCCGCGCAACAGGTGCCGCCGCATGACACGGGCTTGGCGTTGAATGCGAGCTGGCGGCAGCAGATGCCCTCCGTCGAACAGACTTGCCCCTGGGGACAACAGACACCGTGACAAACCGTTCGATCCGTGGTGCAGCAAATGCCTTCTTTGCAGATAAACCCAGGCGGGCAGCAATTGTTTCCGCACACGAACACGTTTGGCGCACAACAGACACTCTCGGTCGGAGTGCACTGCCAGGCCGTGTCGCAACAACCGCCATTTGGGCAGCCCACGGGGCAACAAGCGCCCCCTGGATTATTACAGTTGTTGAGACACACGCCGCCCCCCACAGCGCAGGCAGCGAGACCCACTACGACGCAGGCACCATAGAAAAATAGTGACGCAACGCAACCCCCCGAGACGCCAGCATCGCAAGTTGCGCCAGCCACGGCACAACTGTTCTGGCAGCTTTGGCACGCCTGACTTAGGACGGGATTCCCTTGCGGAGGAGCGGGATCAGGCCCGGGAACGATGCCGGGCATCGCCAACGGTTCACCCGCGGAATCGGCCAGTTCGGGCGATCCCCATAACGATCGAGAGCCCGACCTCGACCGCCGCAGGGTCAAAGCCAACAGCGAGGAGGCCGCCCCTTTGCCGGCAAAGCGTGACGCCCAGGGGCTTGGTGGAACCTGATTCGATGCTAATAAGGGCCAGCCATTGCCGGCGTTAGAGGCACTAGGAGGTCCCGCCTGCCCGCAAGACGATATTTCGTCCTTCGCCTGCTTTAGGATTGCAGTAAGGGCCCGCTCGACAGCGGGGCGGAGAAATACCTGGGGAGGTGTATTGCCATCCGCAAATTTGAGCGAGCTGGGGTCGGCTCCGATAGCAAGAGGCACAGTGCGGCGGCCGTCGATTAGCCCCTCAATCACCTTGCCGTCGGTTGTGAAGGTGGCTAGGCGAATGCCCTCGAAGGCAGGGCCGTAAGTGACTTTGACCTCGGTTGAACCTTCGCGCGACTCTCTTTCGACGCGAAGCAGGAGATTCTGGCCAAGCCTTATCCTTCTGACGCTGTTGATCTGTGGCGATTGGCCCCTGTGAGCGGGGCGGGTCAATGTGACTTCCAAGTTATGGGTGAGGAGCCTCTCGTTGAGCGCGCTTTGAACGCTGTGCTTTACAGTTGATTGTTCGCCGTTGAACGTAACCGTGCACGGGCCTCGCTTCTCGACGCGAACCTGAGGTTGGGGTGTACCCGGTTCGCCGGGGCCGATCCGTGCCAAACCGTCCGCTCGGCCAAACACTCCAGCGGCCGCAGCCAAGCCCGCCTGGAGGGTTCCTTTCAGAGCGCCGCGACGGGACAAGGTCCCACGCGCCATCGCCTTCACCAGATCATCAAACCAATGTTCCAAGGGTGGCTCCCTTCCGTGCGCCTAGGCTATCAGCCGAGCGCATTCGGATCATCCGCTAGAGCCCTGTTCCTTCTTATCCCTGAGTTGACTGGCTATTAAGTTTAGTAGGAAGAGTATTTATGGCCTGAATTGCGACGTTTGTCAAATCATTTTTTGATGGTTGCGTATTTCTGGAAATCACCGCGAATGTCGTTTGCTTCCTGTCAACCCTTACGGCGCACCCGGCGATTCTCCCCCCCGCTGAAATAGCGGTGCGCCTTGCCGACCCTTCGCTCGCCTCAGGGCAGGCTCTAAAGGCTCTACTTCGCCCCGATTTATCGCGTAATTTTTGCATTTTCTGCCAAAAAGCCCTATCGATTGTCGTTCATTATCGCGAAATTCGTGCATTTTTGTGTAAAAAGCCGTATTTATGTGTGTACATTTTGTCGCTCGCCCTTTGTTTTC
>PMYF01000453.1:0-125 GCA_003171295.1 Acidobacteriota bacterium
TTGAGTGGCTTCTTAAAATCACCGGAAAACATGATTATTGGTCATGCGTATAAATGATGTTAATCATATATCCGCATCGTTCTCTCCGATTGGCCCCCCCCCTCAGAAAAACCCTCCGCATGCAG
>PMYF01000453.1:174-6680 GCA_003171295.1 Acidobacteriota bacterium
TGGCGGAGTAGATTCCCGCTTTCGCGGGAATGACTGAACCTGGGGGCGTCCGTGTCTCGCAAATGACACCAGGACCCAGCGCTGCTCCTGATGGTGCGAGGAGAAAAACGGTGTATGCTGTGCGCATCGAGGGTACGTGCGAATAGCGCCGCCCAGAGATTGGAGGCCGTGCCGTGAAGATAGTCTGCATCGGGGAGGTCCTGTGGGACGTAATCGGGAATGAGGAGTACCTGGGTGGAGCGACGCTCAACTTTGCGGCCCATGCCGCCCGCCTGGGGCACACGGTGCTCTTTGTAAGCGCCGTGGGAAAGGATGAGCGGGGTCGCCGCGTCCTGGCGCGCATGGCTGAGTTGGGTCTGACGACGCGTTACGTTCGCGTCCTGGAGACCCACCCGACGGGCGTCGTGACAGTTGAACTTGATGCGGCAGGTCAACCGAAATTCACCCTTCACCATCCCGCAGCTTATGATGCTCCAGAACTTACCGATTGCGAGATGGCCGAACTCTTATCCCCAGAACCTGACTGGATCTACTTCGGAACCCTGTTCCAAATGAGCCTGCCAGCGAAAGAGCTGACCTACAAACTGCTTGCCGCCCATGGCGGCGCGCGGCTCTTCTATGATGTCAATCTGCGCAAGGATCACTACCAGCCGCCGCTGCTGCGCGAGTTGATGACGCGTGCCGAGGTGGTCAAACTGAATGAAGAAGAGGCAGGCGCTATTGACGGGATGTTCGGTCGAGCCTCTCGGCCTGTCGAGGATTTCTGTCGCGCTTACGCGCACGAGTTCGGTTGGGAATCCGTGTGCGTCACGCGCGGTGAGCAAGGCTGCGTGCTCCTGCTGGATGGAGAATTTGTCGAAGCGCGCTGCTACGCCGTGCACGCCCAGGACACCGTGGGAGCCGGCGACGCTTTCGCGGCCGCCTTTGTGCATGGCTTGGGAATGCATTGGGCTCCCATGGAGATTGCGGACTTCGCCAATCGCGTCGCGGCCCTGGTCGCGAGCCGGCCCGGCGGCACTCCGCCCTGGACCCTGGAGGAAGTGCGGGCGCTCTCAAAACAGCCGGCGCGTTCATCCTGAGCGGGCCCCGCCCGCGAGATCGGCGGCCCATCGGGGTCTCCAGCACCCCTCTAGACTGTCTGGGTCACGATGTTCAGCGAGCGTGGTTTGTCGGGATCAAGTCCCTTGATTTCCGCCAGCAGCGCCGCGAAAAGCTGTCCCGGGACGATGTAGGGAATAGGCGTGTAGATTTCCGGGATCTTCCCGGGCACTCGGATGACCCGCGTCGCGGCCGGAATACGGGTCCCGGGACCCGTGATGGCCACCACTTCCGCGCGCAACTTGCGCAGCCGCTGGGTCAACTCTTGCATGCTATGGAACGTCGGACCCGGCGGCATGAAGATGAACGCCGGGAAATCACGCTCGATCAGGGCGATCGGTCCGTGCAGGAAATCCGCGGCCGAGAAGCGCTCCGCAATCACGTAGCAGGTTTCCATCAGCTTCAGGGAGAATTCGAATGCGTTGCCGTAGTTGATGCCGCGCCCCACCACGACACAGTGATCCATGTACCGGTAACGCTCCACCAGTTCTCGCAGCTCGGCAAGCAACTTGAGCGTTTCTTTCACGCGGTCGGGAATCTCGCTGACGCTCTCAATGGTTACGTCCGTGCCCAGCGCCGCGGCGAGCAGATAGAAAACCATGAGCTGGCCGGTATAGGTCTTGGTCGCCGCCACGGATTGCTGGCGGCCCGCGTGCACGAGGAAGACGTCATCCACCAGCTTGGCCAGGGGGGAATTTTTCTCGTTGGTAATACCCACCGTGTAGCCGCCCTGGCGCTTGGCGGCTTCGAGCACCAGATTGATATCGGTGCCTTCTCCGGATTGTGAAATACCCACCACCAGCGCCTGGCGATAGTCAATCCTGGCATGATAGAGCGTGTGCACGGACGGTGAGCTGAGCGAGGCCGGAATGCCGGTGGTAATTTCGGTCAGGTGGCGGCCAAACCGCGCCGCGTTGTCGGAGGTCCCCCGCGCTACCAACACCACCAGCCGGAAATTCTGCTTGCGCGCGAACTTCATGAATTCCAAAGCGTGCGCGCGCTCGGCTTGAAAAGTCTTGCGCAGCGCTTGCGGCTGCTCCTGGATTTCCTTCAACATTAGTGACATAGATTCCTCATGATAAATAATCCAACTTCTTCAAAACGATCACCCTGGATATCATAAGCAACGCAGGGGGCGACGCGCAAGCGTGCGTCACGGGGAGCCAACTAACCTCATCTTCAGGTTCATTCCCGCCGATATCCGATACGGGGAAGTGTGTCACGGGCGCAGGGGGATCGGGTGATCGAGTGGCCGCGCCACCGGGTGAGCAGGCGGCCCGGCCATCGGGTGGTCGGCTGATCGGTCCACTGAGCGCCACCGCCGGGACGACGGATTCCTCCCAGCCGGTTCCCCGGCTCTTTCTCGCGCCGGTCGCCTGTTTTTCCGCCTAGCCATCGTTCACTGTTTTTCGCAGCTCCCTCAGCCCTCTCCGAGGGGTGGCAATCTCTCGAATCCCCCAGCCCTCTCCCCTCGCGGGAGAGCGTGGCAATCTCTCGAATCCCCCAGCCCTCTCCCCTCGCGGGAGAGGATGGCTCGCTGCCGGCGCTCTCACCAGCCGGAGCGGGTCGGGTGAGGGGGTCACATCGCCTGACGGCACATCGATCGCGCCGGCCGCGAAAGGCGGCGAACAGGTCCATGCGACGCTTCCTGTCATATTGAAGAGGTCGCCCGCCATTGGGATCGGCGGACTTTCAGCCCCGGCGACCGGTCCTGAGTGAAACGAAGAAAGGAACATTCCTCGGCCTCGCGTCCGACGATTCTCTCATTTCCTTGCAACAACACGCTGTATTCGCCCCGAATTACCGCACAATCCGCAAATGTTCGGCCAAAAAGTCGCCACGATAGCATGACATTGTGTCATCCTCGCCTTTGTTTTCATACACATCCCCGGAGGTTCCTTCATTTTTAACATCTCTATGGGTCAGCGCCCCGTTTCTGACGTTGATCAATGTGCTGGTGAGCCGCCACAATGGACGCAGGCGAGAATCTTCCATTATTAGGAGGAACATCGCGTTTTCGTCGTTCGGAGCCATCCGCGCGGCCAAACTCTTTTCCGTCATTTCTGGTTTTTGGATTGGGGACATGGAAACCTCTCCCGCAATAGGTAGGGTCAGCCCTGGCGGCGGCCTGGTTGTAGCGACGCTCTACCTGTCCCGATGATCTGTGTCGGAATGAGCGCCGACCAGTGGCCGGATGGTAGCGCCGCGCGTAGGCCCACACCTCTATGGTAAGCACAATCGCGAGGGGCTTGTAAAGGGGGGCCTCGATTTGGCGCCTACCCGTAGGCACTATATTTTGACATCAAGCAGAATCTCACCGTCCCAGGGTGCAAGGTGAAGCTATGTCGCAAGTTATCGGGCATTTTTGCGGGGTGTAGCGCAAGGCTCGCGGTTCAGCCTTGCGGCACTTCCACCGCGACGCGCATTGGGCGGCGCGGATAAGGGGAAGTTTTCAGATTGCAAGGTTCGAGGCGCAGGCAGCCGGGGATTCAGATTATCTTGTTTGCGGCGCGGCAGGAAACCGCGCCGCTGGAAAGGCCGCAGGGATTGAGAGCGGGCCCTGCGCCACAGCAACTTGCCAAATCCGCGGTCACGACGATGGACCGGCCACAAATGAACGGACGCCGCTACCTGAACAGCCGATCAATCTACGAGCGATGCCGTGCGGAGGCAATAGCGCGAAAAGCCGAGGACCTGCCAGACAAGTCCGCGCTACGATTGCTACGCTGCCTTGTGAGATTCGACGAGGAATACGATGTTCGCCGCCGCGAGGTGAAGCGCGTGTGCAACCCAGTGGTTCGGCACGGAGACTGGAACTATCCCCTGCCCGTGACCGCTAGAGATGTTTCGAATGGTAGGTAAACCGGACTCCATTGCTGATCGCAGGCCTGTAAAGTGGCACTCCAACTCGGACGGAATGATGCCCTGCTTCATGAGTAGGTCTATGAGTGGCTTGGCGGTGGCGCTCTTCGGATAAGGCCACATCCGCAAGTCGCATATAGTTTTCATAGTGCTCTCGAAGGCCTTCAACGCTTCTTGGATTGCTTCTTTGGACCTGCCTTTTCTGTAGTGTTCATGCGCTCTGAGAAATTCCTCCGCAGCCCCCTTGAACCCGGAATCTTGGAGCAGGGATAGGGCTGGCCTGACTACTTCGGAATGAACATACTCGGTGTCAACTCTGATTATTTTGCCTCCCTCATACCTGTATCCGATTCCATGCTCCTGAAATCGATGGTTCAGTTCTTGGATGGCGTCGTCAGGATCTTCGTCAATGCTAGCTCGCTGTCTTTGGTTCGGATCGACATCCCGTGCGGCTCTGTCAATCACTCGAAAGACTAACTCGATTATGTTCAGTACATCGTCAACGTCTGCGTGGAGTATGTAGGCGTCACATTGCCTATCCGGGGCAATGTCACGTCTGTCCAGTTCAAATACACCGAGTTCGCGCGTCAGACTCTTGAATACGAGCCGCCACAACTCGTTTGAGACGGGCTCATCTTGATACGTGTAAGACCCTGACAGGTCGACAAAAGGCCCTAGGGCGCTTCTCCAGATATGGATCACTTGCACTCGAAAAGTCTGGGGAATGTCATTGTACTTATACACGTCGAATAGCCCTGATTTCTCCTGCTTCTTTTTTCGTTTAGAGAATAGGTCGTAGATCGGCATTGTGACTCGTGCCTGCCTCAAGAGTAGATCTATTTTACCACGCGTGCCCAGGTGCGGCTTATCATGGGGTGACAAATATGGCTGGCTAGCAACCGTAGCGCAGACCGCCGTCTTTGCGGTCTGCGGTTCTTCCTCAGATTTGCGCTTTCGAATCCGAGGGCATACTGGCAATCGTTAACCCCCTTCGCCCCTAATTTCCCCTTGAAATCTATATTCCTTCCAGGTTATATTCCATCTGTGGAATGGGAGGTCGAATACACCGGCGAGTTCGAGACGTGGCGGAGCCATCTTTCGGAGGATGAGCAGAATCGGGTAGCCACGGTCAGGAAGGCGCTGACCGTGGCTACCCGATTGGGACCGGCGCTGCGGCGGCCGCATTCGGGTGTGATTGCCGGCTCGAAGCATTCCCACATGAAGGAACTGATCATCCAGCATGCCTGACGGCCCTACCGGGTGCTTTACGCTTTCGATCCCCAACGCTGTGCGCTGCTGCTCATCGGAGGCGACAAGACGGGCGACGACCGGTGGTACGAGAGGTTTGTCCCTATCGCGGACCAGCTTTATGACGAGCATTTGGCGGCACTGGAAACGGAGGGCTTGACCGATGGCGAAGAACTTTAAGGCGCTGCAAGCGAAAATGTCTCGTGAGGCACGGGCGCGCTCGGAGGACAAAGCCAACCAAATGATCCGGGAAATGGCTCTGGATGAGCTGCGGGGAGCGCTCGACCTGACGCAGGAACACCTGGCGGAAATTCTGCACGTTAATCAGGCGGCTATTTCCAAAGTGGAGCGCCGCTCCGATATGTATATCAGCACCCTGCGGAAGATCATCGAGGCCATGGGAGGGCAACTGGATATCCGCGCCATCCTTCCGGAGGGCATTGTCCGCATCAACCAATTTGAGGAGGTTCGCAGGCCCGCGCGGGCCAAACCTGCCCCTCGACGTGGTCCAGGCTGACCGGCGCAGGCCGCGTGTTTCCATCTCATTCCGGCAGCCTCCCTTCCAGCGAGGCGTCTTTCGGAATCAACCAACGGCCCAGCCAGAGGACAACGGCGTCAATCAGCCAGTGTGCGAGTATGGAGGGGTAGAGGCTCCCGAACCGCATGACGGGGTAGGCGAGCAGCGCTCCCAACAGTCCGGCGCGGATCATGCCACTCCATCCCTGATAGGAATGCGCCAGCCCGAAGGCCACCGAGCACGCGACCCAGGCCCACCCGACCGAGTGGAACCAATGATTCAGTTGCGTCAGCAGAAAACCCCGGAAAAGAAATTCCTCGCAGAACGCTGCCGTGGGCGCAACGATCACGACTGACCAGACCTTCTCCCGAGTTGTTTCCGGAATCAGCAGGCTGACCAGCTCAGATTCCTGCGGCAGCCAACCGCGACGCTCACCCAGGAGGACCAACCCCAACGCCAGGAGCGAGACCAGCGCGATGCCCGCGGCCCAGCCCAGGGCGTCGACGAGAGGCACCGCCCGGAAGCCTGTGCGAAAAACGTCCCGTGCGACCAGGAACACTACTCCCAATCCCAGAACGGTCAGTACCCATTGGGAAAAAACCGCAGAGACGTAGAGCGCCAGGCGGGGCAGTTCCCGGACCTGGCTGTTGCGGGTCGAGGAGTAAGAGAGCGCCGGCACACCCCCCACAAGCAGGGCTGTGAACAGAGCTGCGATGAGTGTGGTCAACATGCAAGAGCCCGTCCAGCCGTTCGCGGCGCGGGGCCACTAGGGCTGTTTCTC
>PMYF01000265.1:0-2737 GCA_003171295.1 Acidobacteriota bacterium
CACGTTGCACGCCTGCCATGGCAGCGGGCCAGGTTTGTGAACATCCTTCGCCGCGTTGATGAGGCGTTCTGCGTTCGCCAGGCAAGCCTGAATCACGGGCTTGTTCCTGTCGATGTCTTCCATGGGACTGGCAATAAGGCTGCGCCGCAAGTGGTGACCATTCATTCCCTATCGTCTCGCAGTCGGTGATTTGGCTCGAAACGGTCAAGCGTGCGCTTTTGCGGCGTGCGGGTAAGGAAAGCCGAATGGCGGAGGCAGTGACAAGTGTTCTCCCGCACCGCCGTCTGTGGATCAGCAGCCTGAGTGTCGTTAGAAAGGGATCGTAGCAACCGTACTCAGTCTGCTTTCGAGAGGCGGAGTTACTTGGACTTGAGGTGGCGGTTGCAGCTTCCCTGGTGGGTGCCAAGTGACCAGCAGGAAGATGGCCGGTAACCAACCGATTCTCTGGCGCACCCCCGAGTATTTCAACTCGCGCCGAAATCACCTACTCAGGCATATGGAACACTACGGCGGGAAGTTCATGCGGCGCAGGAGGTCCTGAAAGCGCAGCTCCGACCGCAGGCGATCGCGATTACGGCGCTTCCCAATCGAGGGCGTAGATATCTTGACTTCCGATATCCCTGAGGAACAGGGGTGAATCGTCTGGGCCAAGGCCCAGCCAGTAGCCATTAGCTCCGTTCACAAGTTTCAGATTTCTCAGATCTCCTATGCGCTCGACCACGTGGGTTGTGATTTGCACGCGGAATATCACGACGCTCGTCTCGCCCAGAGTGGCGAATAATAGTACCTTCCATCTTTCGACCAACCCTCACTGACCACTCCAGAGTCCGTCTTCGCCAAATCTGATTTCCTGTGAGTGACTAAGTTGTACAACACCAGCCTTGTCTCATCGTGAGCAAGCCCCGCAACGACGAAGTGACCATTCGGCGAGAGTTGGGGCGTGATCAGCCCCTCGGTTCCGGGAAGCATGGAAACCTGATGCGTCCGCAGATCAAGTGTATAGACCCCAACGGGGTCTTGTGGCGCGGTGACAACCCACGGCGGATTTCTCCCAAAAAGCAGCGACTGTCCATCCGGAAGCCAGCTTGCTTCTCCGATGTAATCCGGTAACGGTTCTTCCGCGCTGCCTCCGTCAGCAGAGATCAGGTTGAGTCTATAGGCATACGCAGAGTGAACCGTGAAGACGATCCGTTTACCGTCAGGCGACCAATTAGGCAGGGCTGCGGAGTTTGGCGGAAAACTGAGCTGAAGGCGCTCGCTGCCATCCACTCGGCTCCGCCATAGCGTGGCTTCCGGGTACATCACATAGGCTATCCAGGCTCGGTCCCGTGAGAAGGCAATTCCCTCGGCCGAGATACCCGAAAGGTAGGGGAAGAGTCCCTGACTCTTTGAATCGTATCGTACCAGTTCGCCGCGGCCCAGTCGACCTATGGCGAACAACTGTTTCCCGTTTTTGCTTGCGGCAGGCCAGAGAAACGACATCGGACCATTGGTGAGTTTCACCGGTTTCTGTCGCGACCTGCGAAACCAGCCGCGCTCTTCGCGAATAGCCCAGAGACTCTGGTCTCCAGAGAAGACAAAGTACTTCCCATCGGGGGTCCAGTTGCCGCAGCACGATTGGTCCGGGTCAGTCCCCTCGGGTATCAAACGATGCGGATTACTGCCCTCGGGCGCGACTTCCCAGATTGAGAGTCCCTTTCGGGCATCCGCGAGGCTGAAACGAAGCACGTTCCCATCTGGTGACCAGCGTATCCGGTATGCAAGCCTGGAGGTGCCGGCGAAACTCACGAGCTTGCGGGAATGGCTCCCATCGCTGTCTGCGGTGTACACATCATCGGAATCAACGTAGGCGATGGTCTTACCGTTCGGCGACCAAGTCGCGCCTGCCGCTAGGTACCACGCTCCCGCATGCAAGTCACCGATGCGGCGGCTCATACCTCCCGGCAGTGATAGGGTCCACATTGGACCTCGGCCCGTCCCGAGGTCAGTTACCGCGAGAAGCTCATCCCCTTTCGGAGAAATGTCGGCGACGGTGGCGTTCCGAAAAGTCGGGGCAAAGGGCACCGCTTCTCCACCGCTTGCTGACACTTGGTAGATAGCAGGCTGCCCCGCCGATGTTGCCGTGAAATAAAGCCTGGGGCCGTCGGTGACAATTCCGTCCTTCATGCGGCCATCATTCGTAATCTGGACGTAGCCCAAAACCTTAGGTGGTGCTAGCGGACGTGTAACCACATAAGTGAACACGGCGCTCGCGACAATCAATCCCAGGGAAGCAGCCAGCAGCCAGATCCACCGCTTTCGATGCGGCTTTTCTTGCTGTAGCTGCGCTGTCCCCATCGCCGTGGGCTGAACGGACGATTCCCTATCCGGCGATGGGGACATCGCCGCTACAGGCTCCACGGGCGCAATCAACCGGTAGCCGCGACGCGGAAGCGTCTGGATAAACCTGGGCTCCTCGGCATCGTCCCCGAAGGCTTCGCGCAGCTTGTTGATGGATCTGTTCAGCCCATGGTCAAAGTCCACAAAGGTGTGATCGGGCCAGAGCCTGCGCCTCAGTTCCTCACGTGTCACGACATCCCCAGGGTGCTGCAACAGCATGGCCAGGATTTCACGCGGCTGTCCCTGCAGCCTGGCCTTGATACCGTCCTGGCGGAGTTCCCCGGCTTGAATATCCAGTTCAAAGGATCCGATGCGGACTTGGGCGCGAGAGGATGAATTCGTTTTCATGGGGTGGGCA
>PMYF01000265.1:2768-16321 GCA_003171295.1 Acidobacteriota bacterium
CAGAGGACAAAAAAAGGACAAACAGAGGACCTCCAGGGCATTGATATCCCCTCACCCGCCACCGTAGATTCGCGGTCAGGCACAAGTCCAGGAGGTGCGCGCCATGGGCAGCCGCTGCCACTACCCATTCTCGGTAAGGGGCGGCGTGCGCGCGCACCTCCGGTTGCCCTCGGAAGCTGCCAGCCAGGCACTCCACTGCCAGCAGATTCCGGTTCCGGCAAGTGCCGAGTTTCTAGCAATCGCGACGGAAACTAACTTTGAAACAAGCGAAAGGGGAAATCCCATGAAGCGTATTTCGATACTCGCGTTGATGCTTTTCGTTATCTCAGGCTTGCCTGCACGGGCGCAGCAAACCAAGGACAAGGAAGCTGCCCGCGGGCGTAAATCAGTCTACTACGACACCTTTAACCAGAAGTGGCTCGATCCTGCCAAATGGTTGGCCAATGATCCCCGATGCTGGGGCACCCTGGAATGCGTCCGCGAGATTCAGGACGGCCACTTACGACTGGCCCTGCGGGCCTTCGGGGCTGCCGATTCGGACGCTGGAGACCAGTGGGCTGAGTCCGGGCTATATTTCGTCGATCCAAACAATGTCGCTACCATAACCGCGGACGTCACTGTGCGCCATTTCGACGGCTTCGGATGTCCCACGAATCTGGACACCCCTTGGATCCCAGATACCCAGGTCCGAATGGGGGGTAACTTCTTTAACGCTGGTACGAGCGATCCCGCGGACGACGTTTTGGCCGTCTTGATCCTTCGAACCGACATCCAGAACCCAACAAATGTCACCGTGGCCATCTGGATCGGGAGCGGGCGAGGCCAGATTGCATATACCGAGGGCGGCTCCTACACCACAGGAACTCTCTTGACTGCCACGTTTGCATGGGACAAAGCGAATCATCAGTTTGTTGCTCTTGTAAAAGCCAAGGGCGATACCGGTCCTGGTGTGCAGGTTGTTCTACCTTACTCGGAATCTGACACGGCCCTGCCCTCGAATCCTTACAAGAACCTCAATGCGTTTGTGGAGGCTCTCAACTGTACTAGCGGGAAAAGTTCGGCCCGGGTGGAAGCATTTTTCGACAACGCCATCATCAATGAGCCGGTGCCACCCATACAGTAGAACACGGGTGGCCCTTTTGATGTGTGCACGGGCCGGGTAAAACGAGCCCTACGGGCCCACAGATCCTTAGGACGGCGACGGGTCGCCGACATATACAGCAATGTCAGCGCCACCCGCAGCAATAGCCATTTAGCATAGGAAGGAGAATACCGTGGGAATCGAAATAATTGAAAGCAACGTAAAATCGGCGGAATTCACGGGAACATATGAACAGGTGTGACAGACAGGCGAGGACCATTCAGACGAAGAGGAAAAGAACCTGGCGATAACGCTTGCTCGACAAGAGGCCGAGAGCGCCGCGCAAGCGTGGATTCAATCGGTTCAAGGCCCGCCAGCTCTCCCATTGAAGTTCTATAACGTGGAGGTGACGAACACAACGGTCTCTCCCGTGAAAGGTGAAACCTTTGACCCGGAGGAAAAGTCGGAGACTAAGTCGGTGCAGGCTTCGGTCACGGTGAAGGCAACGGTTGGGTGGGAGACAATCTTGTTCCGACCTGCGCCAATCCGTCTAGCAGCCTAGCGAAAGCCCGGCGGGCTGGCGCAGAGCATTGCCCTTTGACGCTCTGCGATCTCTCGGAGCGACACCCGATGGTTGGAGTCTCGCTCGCTAACCGCAGACCGATCTCTTTTCGGGAATTCGCAGACCCCACAAACTCGGGGTCTGCGCCACCTCCATGTTGGTGCCACGGAGTCGTGCTTGATATTCGTGGGCCGGCGCATAGCTTGGCCTGAATGTGGGTGCTAATTGTCAAAGTCGCGAGTTGGATTCCTGCCTCGGCAGAAATGCCGCATAGTTGGGCGGAGAAGCGCAAGTGCAGTGCCAGCGCAGGCCTTCAGTGTCCGCGGATTCTTGCTGCGTCGCAGACTCCTTTTCCTGCGGCGGCACAGCGGACTTTGGCGTTTTTGAAGGAGTTAACCAGGAAGGTCGTTTGGAATGCAGCGTGCCGGATAACCAGCAGAAACGCGGTAGTCTAAAGCTCACATCCGTAGGAGGTAGTCATGGGAAGCAAGCGCGGACTTGTTTTGAAGGTCCGCGGCTTCTCAGTCCAAGAATCGCAGACCCGAAGAAGACGAGGGTCCGCGCCACCCGCTACCTCATTGAGGTTCGAACGGGGGGCCGTGAAGGCCCTCTACGGCGAGAACCTCAAATTACAGCCGACAGACTCGCTCGTTGAGCCTGCGGCACAACCATGGAGGGAGGCTCCAATGAAATCCAAGGTCTTTGGTCTTCTTTTTCTGTGCCTAATTTGCGGAGCCGCACTCGTTCTTGTCCTTCACAATGCGGCGACGAAAGAGGGGTTGAAACCCACAACGCCTAACGCGTCAAATCCCCAGGTCGTAGCAACCTACGGAAAGCTGCCACTGGCTTTCGAGGTCAACGAAGGGCAGACAGATTCGCAAGTGAAGTTCCTCTCGCGGGGCGGCGGATACACCCTTTTCCTGACGTCGGATGAGGCCGTGTTAGCGCTTAAGAAGCCATCAGCCATCAGCCGTCAGCGATCAGCACTACGAAACTCGAAATTCATGACGCCAAATTCGACTCAACACAAGGGCTTGCGGACCTGGCTACCGGATTTCAAACTGCTGTCAATCGACTATCTTCAATCATCCATCGGTGATTCCCCAGCCACCAGTCCCCAGCTCCCAGCACCCAGCACCCTACGCATGAAGTTGCTAGGCGCGAACTCCTCCGCGAAAGTGGAAGGAACCGACGAGTTGCCCGGCAAGAGCAACTACTTCAAGGGGAACGATCCCAAGAAGTGGCGCACCAATGTCTCGAACTACGCCAAGGTCCATTACAGGGATGTGTACCCGGGCGTGGACGTGGTTTATTACGGCAACCAGGGCAAGCTGGAACACGACTTTGTTGTCTCGCCCGGCGCCGATCCTGCCGCTATCAAGCTGGCCATCGAGGGAGCCGATTCCCTGCGCCTCGACAAGCAGGGCAATCTCGTGGCTCAACTTACCTCCGGCGAGGTGGTTCTAAACAGGCCCACCGTCTATCAGCCTGGCAATCCAAAATCCGAAATCCAAAATCCTAAATCGGTGGACGGACGCTTCGTTCTCCTGGCCGACAGCCGCATCGACTTCGAAATCGGCACCTACGACAAGACAAAACCCCTCGTCATCGATCCCGTCCTTATCTACTCGACCTACCTGGGGGGCAGTGTCAGCGACGAAGGGTATGGCATCGCGGTGGATACGGCGGGCAGCGCTTACGTTACGGGCTACGCGGAATCCCCCGACTTTCCCACCGCCAATCCCCTGCAGCCCAGCCTTAGCGGTTACTACAACGCCTTTGTCACCAAACTGAATTCCACTGGTTCGNNTACTCGACCTACCTGGGGGGCAGTGACGGCGACATAGGCGTTGGCATCGCGGTGGACAGGGCGGGGAACGCCTACGTGACGGGCATCACGGGTTCCCCCGATTTTCCCACTGCCAATCCCTTGCAGGACGCCTATGGCGGCGGGGACTACGACGGCTTTGTCGCCAAACTGAATTCCACTGGNNCTGGTTTACTCGACCTACCTGGGCGGCAGTGGCAACGACGGACCGGGTGGCATCGCAGTGGACAAGAGGGGTAATGCTTACGTGACAGGCGGCACATCTTCCCTCGACTTTCCCACCGCCAATTCCTTGCACAGTAGGTTTGGCGGAGGGAACTTCGATGCTTTTGTCGCCAAACTGAATTGCCTGGGTTCGGCCCTCGTTTATTCCACCTACCTTGGCGGCACCGGTGAAGACGCTGGCGGCAGCATTGCCGTCGACGCGGCAGGCAACGCTTACGTCACAGGCGAAACAACCTCCACCAACTTTCCCACCGCCAATCCCCTGCAGCATAGCCTTGGCGGCCCCTACTCCTACGACGCCTTCGTCGCCAAGTTTAACCCTGCCGGTTCGGCCCTGGTTTACTCGACGTACCTGGGCGGCAGTGACTTCGACCTTGGGCTTGGCATCGCGGTAGACACGGCGGGCAGCGCTTACGTGACGGGCTGGACGGCTTCACCGAACTTCCCCACCGCCAGCCCCGTGCAGGGCAGCCTACGAGGATACCAGAACGCGTTCGTCGCCAAACTGAATTCCACTGGTTCGGCCCTGGTTTACTCGACCTACCTGGGGGGCAATTACTTCGACCGAGGGCTTGGCATCGCGGTGGACAGGGCGGCCAACGCTTACGTGGCGGGCTTCACCGGTTCCGACGATTTTCCCACTGACAATCCCTTGCAGCCCAGCCTGGGCGGCGGCTACGACGGCTTTGTCGCCAAACTGAATTCCCCTGGTTCGGCCCTGGTTTACTCGACCTACCTGGGCGGCAGTGGCTCGGAAGACTATGAGAGGGGCATCGCCTTGGACACGGCGGCCAACGTTTACGTGACGGGCTACACGGATTCCCGCGACTTTCCCACCGCCAATCCCCTGCAGGGCACCAATGGCGGCATGACCTACAACGGCTTTGTCGCCAAGGTCAGTCCCATGAACATTGCGGGGGCTGGTGTTTCTGCCAGGAGCGTCTCATTTGGCGAACAAAAGGTGGGCACAACGAGTCAGACGCAGACCCTCACCGTTCGAAGCGTGGGAAGTCAACCGCTCACCATTACCTGGGTTGTCATCTTGAATTCTTGGGCGTTCAAACAGAGCAATTCGTGCTTGGGGCAAACCCTGGATCCTGGGCAGAACTGCACCATCAATCTCACGTTTAGACCCAGGGTCCCCGGGCCACAAATGGGGACCTTGCTGATATTAACGAACGTTTATCCAAGCCTACTAAGAATCCCGTTGTCAGGGGCCGGCACAAAGTGATTGTCGCTATTCAGCGGCTACGTCCGGTCTTGCAGGGTCTTCGGCATCACGACGCCTGAGAGCACAGGAGGCATGGCTCGATGGCAATGGAGTGGGGCGGCCTGCCGTTCCTGCGGTTGAAAGCTGGTAGCCACGGCAAACAGGAATTGTCGTGGCTACCAACACAAAGTTTCATCGTTCAGAAGCGGTGCGGCTCATGTCCTGCCGGTGTGTCAAGAAGCCCTGGCGTGGGCAGCGAGGCCTGCCTTACCACAAGCATGGAAGGCCAACGGGTTGCCTTTGCGAGCGCTGCGAATAGCGGTAGCTATGTTTTGTGTTTTACCCCGCCACGGTCGCGATGTGGACGGCCGCCGCGGGTGGGTTTTTGCGAGTGACCAAAACCCACAGTTAAATCGAATCTCGATCTAACCGTGGCTCCCCCGGCGACGCAGCCTGAAGGTGCGATGAACACGTGGCTTGGAAACGAGAAGAAGGTCGTTGCACAGCAGGGCGGGCTCGATCGCAATCGGGCACCGCAAGTTGCCCAACCGGCACCAGGCAATGCCATGCTCTGTTGCGACGAAGCGATGAAGCCGCGCCTGGTGCACGCTCGCGACCGTCAGGGGCAGACGGTCTTTGTTGCCGTCTGGCACTGCCCGAGGTGTGGTCGCACGCTCTCTTGAGCCACGAACTATGTTGTTGCGCGTCTTGAAAGGTTTGCGCACGGTGTGCGCAACAAGACGACCAGAAAGGGGGAGGCGGTGGTCAAGGCAATCCTTGGAATGCTAATCATGTTACTGGCTTCTTTGCCGGCCTCTGCCCAGATGTCGAGCGGTTATGGTTACGTGTTTGCCGGGCCGGTGGTGGTGCCCAAGAGCGCATACATCCGTTGGAATGGGGACTTCGTCCATGTCGGGGGAGGAGGGGAAGCCCGGCTGACGAACCGGTTCGCCCTGGGGGGCGAGATCGGGGCTCTCATGCCGGTCACCAACCAATACGCCATTACAACCGGCCTGGTTTCGGTCACGCCGGCCTGGCATTTCAGCTCCCGGCATTCCAAAAGCAAATTCGATCCTTTCGTGGATGGCGGACTCTCCCTGCTTTTCGCGAGGGGCGGGGGAATAGCCCTGCACTACGGCGGCGGAGCGAACTATTGGCTCAAACGCCGTATCGGCGTGCGATTCGAGTTTCGCGACCACCTCTGGTCACCCGAGGCCGGAGAGACCGTGCACCTAGTGGACTTTCGGGTCGGTGTTGTCTTCGGCACGGGCTGATCGTCCTTAAGGGTGGCACATAGGATTCTCGTTTCTGGGAAGGAGGTCTCAATGTTTAGGCATAAACGTGATGGTACGCTGCTGATTTGTTTTTCCCTCTTGGCATTTACCTTAGTTCCGCGACTGTGGCCGCAAGAGCCCACGGTGCAGCCAGGCTCACTGCCTATTGCCAAGGAAGAACTGCTGGGTGAATTGTCTCCACAAACCGATGTACCTGGACCCCGCATCGCCGGTGGTCTTTTGAGAGAGTTTTTCTCCTCGGCAAGTCCGGAAGCAGACTACGCATTCGATCCAGACAGCTTGCGATTCGCGGCTCGGGCCAAACAAGGCACGAAATGGGTTCTCATCGTTGATGGCAAAGAACGTGGAGTCTTCGACGGCGTGGAATCCATTCTGGTCAGCCCCGGCGGCCGACACGTGAACTACTCGGCCAAGCGGGCGGGCCGCTGGGTCAAGATGCTTGACGACAAAGAACTGGGACCAGCGTTCGACGAACTGGGCGGGGGATCCTGGTTATTTGGCGATGTTGACCTTGAGCACTATGCTTACCCCGGCCAACGTGGCAAGAGATGGCTAATGGTTGCCGACGGGAGGGAGGGCCCCGAATATGAGAAGGTGGGTCGCCCGTCATTCAGTCGGGATGGTCGGCACCTTGCCTACGCGGCCAAGCGCATGAAAGGGGAGGAAGTGGTTGTCCTTGACGGCAAGGAAGGACCGGTATTGGAGGCGGCCAATTCGCCGCACTTCAGCCCAGACGGCCAGCACATGGCATATCGCGCCACGCACGAAAAGAAACGTGAAGCCATTATAACCGATGGCAAGGAAGGGCCCGAATTCGAGGAGGTAGGCGCTCCGACCTTCAGTCCTGACGGCCAGCACCTTGCATATCACGCGAAGCTCGACAACAAGCGTGAGGTGGTTGTCATCGACGGCAAAGTGGGACCTGAATTCGAGGAGATAGGCGGGTCGCCCGTGGGCCTGAACGTGAGGGGAGACCCGATGGCCTTTGCCCTCAACTGCGGGGACATGAGCAATCCGGTCTACAGTCCGGATGGAGGGCGACTCGCCTATTTTGCGAAGCGCTCCAAGAAATGGCGAATGGTTGTCGACGGACAGGAGGGGCCCGAGTTCAAGGCAGAGGTTTTTTCCGGCCCACTTTTCACCGACGACAGCCGTCACGTGGTCTATGTCGCTTTGGAACACTTGGGGAAGGCGCTTGAGGTCCGCAATGACAAGCCTCCCGCAGAGGTTACTGCCAGCTTCAGTGGTATGGGATTTCCCTTCCTCGAATCACCGGTGATCACCCCAGACGGTCAAAGACTCGCCTACATTTTGGGTGGAGGAGGAGAGCACTTTGAGTTGGGGAGGACCACGCGGGCTCGCCGGTACGTCGTCGTGGACGGAAAGCCGGGCAAGATGTATGACGCCCTTGCTATCGACCTGGCGTTTAGTGAAGACGGGCGCCACATCATCTATTCCGTGAGAGGCGGAGTTGAACAAAATAAGTCGACGATCGTAATCGACGGCAAAGAAGGGAAGCTGTACGACGACGTGGTCGGGGGGGCCTTGCGAAAAGTCGAGGGCGGCGATTCCTCCCGGCACACTCTCGTTTACATAGCGCGCGAGGGGAAGAACTTCTTCCGTGTGACCCAACCCCTCCCATGAGACTCGGTGCACCAGAGGCCGGATATGAGCCATGGTTGCAGCATATTCGACCGCCAGCGTGTGAACTCCTGTTGGTTTCCCACAATGAACTCTGCACGCGATTCATCGTGGGTTCACACCGTAGGACCTTTACGGTGCTCGCGCTTTGGCACGCCAAGGGGAGGGCCGTGTGGCCCGTTACTCAAGGGCTGTCGCGCGCTCGCTCTTATGTCGCCAGGGGAGTGCCAGCGCAGGCTTTCAGTGTCAGCGGATTCATGCTCCGTCGCAGCCGCTGTTTCCCACGGCGGCAGAACATACTTCGGCGTTTTTGAAGGAGTTAACAAGGAAACCTAGTTGGAATCAAGCGTGCCTGATAACCAGCAGAAGCGCGGTAGTCCAAGGCTCATATCTGTCAGAGGTGGTCTTGAGAAGAATAAGGCTCATTTTGTTATGTGCCATTTTGGTTCCCGTATTGGGAATGGCCCAATCCACACAGGATTCCTGGGACAACCTGAAGCAGCTGCGCCCGGGGCAGAAGATTGAGGTGGTGGACACGAGCATGAAGTCGCTCCGAGGTCGCTTCGTTTCTGTCTCCGACGAAGCCCTCACGCTCGAGGTGGGCAAGGGCCAGGAGTCCGTTGAGCGCGCCAAAGTGGTGCGCGTGAGCGTCCGGGACACTTCGCATCGCACGCGCAACATTCTGCTGGGCGCGGGCATTCTGGGCGGGGCGGCCCTCGCAATCGGGATACCTCTCGCGGAGTTCAACCACAATGAAGGTCATAGTAACGGCGTCGTCGCGGCGCTCATCGCGGGCGGGTTCGGTGGCGGAGCTGCCATAGGAGCCGTCCCCGGCAGTCGAACGGTGTACCGAGTCAAGAAGTAGCTGCCTGCCAGGAAGGAAGTGCAGGTGTGTAGGCCGGCGGAGCTACCGATGAAGTTTGAGATAGCGCCTGTAGCAACAAAGGAGGATGTCATGAGAAGAGGAAGACTCGTATTCGTATTTGTGCTTCTGATGCCGGCATTAGCCTTGGGCGAGTCACCCCAGGATTCCTGGGACAACCTCAGTCAACTGACGGGCGGCCAGAAGGTCCGGATCGTGCTGAACGGCGGCAAGGCCTACACGGGCGAGTTCCGGTCCGTGAACGAAACAGGCATCGTGGTCCGTGGGGAAGCGGGCGAGCAAGTCCTTGAACGCCAAAACGTTCGTCGCGTCTCGACGAAAGGCATTTCTCACCGGGGCCGAAACGCTCTTATCGGTGCGGCGGTTGCTGGCGGAATAGGTGCGGTGGGGGGCGGAGCTTGCGACTACCGCGAGGTGATTCCCTGCGGCGGAACCGGAGCCGCCATGATCGGCGCAATTTCGGCGGCCTGGGGCGCGGTAGTCGGCGCTCTGATCCCCACCGGCCGCTGGCACGACGTCTACCGCGCGCAGTAGTTCCTGAGGGTTTGCCACGATGGACCGCGCGCTTGATTCATCGTGGGCTCCAGAACCTGACAAAGGAGGAGCACATGCATAGCTGGAGGAAGCATACGGTCATAGGGCTGATTATTTGTTTGCTGCAATTATCGTTGGTTAATGTAGCTCTGTCGACTGACACCACGGTGCCCAATCCGAGCCAGACCCGACAGCGAGTGGATCAATTCGGAGTGGGCGCGAAGGTGAAAGTCGAACTCACCAGCGGCAGGAAGTTCAAAGGATCCATTCAGTCCATCGAGGACGGTGGATTCCTGTTGGCTGCGGCCAAAGCCGGTTCACCCACACGGGTTCCCTACGACAATGTCGCGCAACTGAACCTGACGAAGAACACCTACAAGGTGACGGGCCAGCCGGATTCGGTTGAGGTAAGGCGGGTGGCGGCGGAACTGGGTGTGGGCCACCACATCACTGTGAAGACGTCGGAAGCGAAGGAGTACCACGGCAAAATCGTGGCGATCGCGGCTGAGAGCTTTACCATGCTATCCGACCACACAACCGCACCAGTCCGGATTGCATACGACGGCGTGCGCGAGATGCGACCGGGCCTCAGCAAGGGGGCCAACATAGCGATTATCATCGGAGTCGGCGCCGCCATATGGGCGATTGTGGCCATTCTCGTTTTTACGAATGCAAGCAACTAAGGCACGCGAAGCAAGTAGCGCGGACCTGTTTTAAAGGTCCGCGACTCGATGAAACGAGCCCAACTGAGAACTCGGACGTGCGCGTTATGGTAACCGTTCCGTATACCCAGTAGGGTTCACAGGACGTTGAATACCGCAAGTGGTGAGGAAGAATGAAGCGTGAAAGCTTCACAGTATCGAAGCCGAATGCAGCCTATGGTGCCGATCTGTTAGTTGCGTCTTTTCCGGCTGCCCTTTCCGCTTGAAGGCGTGGCGCACTCATTGTCAGGGAAGCTTGTCTGGCTGGTTCTCCAAGGCGCTCGACTTGTCGCGACCAACAGGGTGCATACTCGTGAGCACCGGAAGGCCACCATGATAATTCCACTCTGTCTACAGATACCTGAAGTCTGAGAGGGCCAGATTCTGCTTATACTAGCGCAAAGGAGGCCATTCAAAGATGCAAAGAGACTTCTCCACTCGGACTGTGGTTGCTGTGATCTTTCTGACTCTTAATCCTACGATCTCTTCGGGAACGGTTCGGGACGCTCACAAAGAGGAGGCCATTGAGGGCCAATTGGCGCGAATCTCTCCTCAGAGTGTTGAAGTCTTCAAGCAGGCCACAAAAGCGATGGATGAGGGATCAGTAGATCAATCGGCCCGGCTTTTCGAGAAAGTGCTAACCAAGGCCCCCGACTTTGATCCAGCAATGCGGCGTCTGGGCTTTTCCCTGATCAAGCTTGGACAGCGTGAGAAGGGGGTGCAGCTTCTGGAACGCGCCTTGTCGTTACAACGCTCCAGCGAAAACCTCATTAGCCTGGCCTCGCAACTGGCATATCCCGATGGAGGGAAAGCCAGTCGTGCCGAGGAGGAGAGGGCTTTGAATCTGCTGAATGAAGCGTGGCCGATAGATAATGATCAAGAAGCGTTGTTCATGCGAGCCCAAGTGTCTTTGGGTTTGAACAATGAAGAGGTCTTTCGCGACGCTACGCGCCAGTGTATGGACCTCTATCCCAAGGAAATGCCCACCCATTATTTCAATGCCATCCGGGCTGCCATGGATGAAGAATGGATTGAATCTGAAAACGAAATCAAACGGGCTGGAGAATTAGGATTGGATCCCAAGGTGGTCCGGAGCTTTCTGGAAAGTGGTGTGCACAGTCACGTCCAAATGTGGCGTTTTACTTTCTATGCGCTCTATTTTCTGGCCGCATGGGGGCTGGGACTTGTTTTGATATTCCTCCTGGGCAAAGCCATGTCGAAAATGACGATGCATGCTCTAAAAGTGGGCGACCCCAATGAATTAAACAAACAACTGGGGGCTCATTTCAAAAAGGTCTACCGCATACTCATCAATTTTGCCGGAGTCTATTACTATATCTCTCTGCCCGTTTTGATTTTCCTCCTGGTGGGACTGGCGTGCTCTGTTTTCTATGCCTGCTTCCTGCTCGGCCGATTGCCCATCAAGTTGCTTGTGATGTTAGGGGTGATTACCGTTGCTACGATTTACCAGATGATCCGAACGCTCTTCATCCGGCCTACGCTCAAGGACCCGGGCCGGGCTCTGAAGCAAGAAGAGGCCCCCGGCCTCTGGCAACTGGTTGGGCAGGTGGCGCAAAAGGTCGGGACGCGTTCAATTGATGAAATTCGTATTACTCCAGGCACCGATTTGGCTGTGTATGAAAAAGGATCGGGTCGCCAGCGGGCTCGAGATCAGGCGAATCGGATCTTGATTCTCGGTGTCGGTGTGCTATATGAGTTCCGGCAAAATGCGTTTCGAGCGGTCATCGCCCATGAGTACGGCCATTTTTCTCACAGGGATACGGCGGGCGGGGATGCGGCGATGCGTGTCAATACCGATATGGCAAACTTTGCCATCGCCATCCTTATGCAGGGTCTGGCGGTTTGGTACAACATCGCGTTTCACTTCTTAAGGCTCTACCATTTCCTTTTCCGGCGCATCAGCTACGGGGCTTCCCGGCTGCAAGAAGTGATGGCGGATATTGTAGCGGTCAAACTATACGGGGTGGCCGCCTTTGAGGCAGGGTTACGCCATGTTGTCTTTCGAGATACCGAATTCGGCCACGCCGCCTCTCAGATTAATTCCGGCCGCGAGTTTCAAACTGCGGCCCATTTGCGGGCGCTCTTTGAGCCGAGCAGCTCTTCGCCCTCACAGCAACGGTTGATCGCAAGAGACGCCGAAAAGAACCTCAACTGCCCTACATCAGAGGATGACACCCATCCGGCCCCCTGCGATCGTTTTGCGTTGGCCCGAAGGATTCACGATTCCTTCCTGCCTGAGGAGGACGGGTTCGTGTGGGACCTCTTTGTGGACAAGGTCGGCCTTACCCAAGAGATGGTGCAATTACTATGCGCCCGACTGGGAATGGCACCAGCGGGTGCTCAATGACATAAGAAGACAGGGAGAAGGTAAGGATCACATCTCTCAAATCACAATCTGTGCTTGGCCCGAAAGGAACATTGACAACCACATGACCAACTGGAAAGTAGGTGCGTTGATCAACGGCGCTATCGAGGCCGTTACAGGCCCCGCTGCTCAAGACCGGCCGGGAGCCCACGAATGGATGGTCTGGCAAGGGACAGCGGCGGACAAAGCTGAAGCTCTCCAATGCGCAGAGAAAGCCGATCCCAGGGTCGACCTGGAGTGGATGCGAATTCGCTACGAGAGGGATCTGAACAATCGGTAGGATCTCGCTTTGCCCAATCCGGTTGCCATGGTTGTCGATATATCCGCAACGGGTAGAGTCACACACATCAGCAATGCCGTCGCGAAATGGCTGGTTTTTCCTGAACGACGGCCCGATGGCGAACGGGTCAGTCCTGTCGATACAGCCGAACCTGCCGCCCCATCCCAAAGGACCGGGCAGCGTCTTTTCCTTAGAAATCCCCGGCAAGGACCCCGCCAGCCATGTATGTCATGGCCGGGAGGAATTGCATGACATACGGTGACGGACAGTTCTTGAGGGAAATGGGGATAGAGCCTTGCCTTCTGGATGACCCGTTCCCCCGTCCCCTCCCGCCCCGGCTCCCTCCCGGACCGCTGATTCCCTCCTTGACGGAGAAGGATGCACGCTGGCTCCTGAATCTCGGGGTCATGTGGGAGCGGGAACCCGAGCCGGACTTCATATCGCCCACGAGCCTTCGGGAATACCTGGTCCGCTACCCGAACGGCATAAGAGAAGCTGTGGAAGTGGCTGCCAAGCGCTTGGGGCTCGACCTGTTAGACGACGACCTCGACGACCTGGCGCAAGACATCGTGGCGATGTTCCTTGATTCTTCGACTGACCTGGAAGACGTTGTCGAGATGTACGTGACCTGCCCGCCGCCACGCCCAGGGAGGTGCAGGTCGCAGCACTTCCACCACTACCTCAAGCTACGCGTGAGGGCTGCTATGCTGACCTTGCTCAGGGACAGGGTACCGAGGCCGGGCGACTTCAGGTATCCCCATGGACCCTGAGAAAAGAAGCAGGATAATGGTCAGCATCAGGTCGGTGTCGAGGCTTGAGCTCCGGGCCAAGGCCATGACCGAGTCCCTGGCGGGGTCCAGGCTCCGGCAGACGGGGCCACGGGTCGGGCGGACTTGAGCCATGCAGCAATTCCGCCGCAACGAGACG
>PMYF01000755.1 GCA_003171295.1 Acidobacteriota bacterium
AAAATTGGCCGTAAAACACCGTAATTGGCCGTAATCGGTGGGGCTTCAGAAACCGCTCTAAACTATTGAAGGGTATTGATTTATTTGGCTCCTCAGGTAGGACTCGAACACCGCCCGATTACACAACCCCTACGCCAATCAATTCAATTTTGCCACAATAACTTGGAAAATCAAGGCCTTACCGAAATTGTTTGTATCCAGTATGATCCTCGTAAATCGCAGCAATCGCGCAAATAAGCAGTTCGGCGGTACAAAAGCAGTACATTTTTGGATTCTAAGCTGACCCAAATTCGTTTACCACGCCGACAGGGGTAGCAAGTCTATGAAGCCGCGGTGGGGGAAATTGCCAGTTCGCGACATACGAATATAGTGCCGGCTTTGCCTTGATCTCCTGCGTTTGAGCGGAGCCCGGATTTGCAGCGAGCATCAACGTGGCGAGGCCGCATAGCCCCGTACAAACGGACCACAACCTCTTGTGCATGTATTTCCTCCAGTTTTTTCGCTTAGCCAGTTCTACGGTTGGGGAATTCTGGCAGAGCGCAGTATACAGGAACCGTCCGCCCGCACAAGCAATTGATTTTCGAAGCACTTTCCTCCGCGGCGTCCGCCGCGACGTCATCGTGCAGAAGGTCAAGGACTGGCTGAACCGATAGTTCTGACGGGAAAGCCTTCCAAAAACCGCAATCCCCTTCGAGAGCGGCGATTGCGATCCCTTGTCGCAGGGATCACCCCTGTCAACGCAGTCCGCGTTCGGTTTTTGCCCGCCTGCAAGATGTCTCTACAGTTATCGGGACAATTTCTGGCCAATTTCTGCAATCTCTTGCTTGATCTCCGCGGGGCTGCGATTCTCAAGGCCCAGGTCCCAGATGCGCGCTGTGCCATCTTCGCTGGAGCTGCCAAGACGCGTGCCATCAAGGCTGAATGCCAGTGAAGTGACGCGTCCCGTGTGGCCTTCAAAGCGCAGCAATTGCTTGCCGGTTTTGGCGTCCCAGACGAGAACATAGATGCCTTGGTTGGCTCCGGCAATGAACGATCCATCGGGCGAATAGCCCACGCGCAGCATACCCGCCTGGACGGCCGAGCCGATGGCCAGGTCGGAGCGCATCGGCGCGATGACGGGCAACTCTCCTGGCACCGTCTCTTCGCTGACAGTCAATTCGAGTCGGCCGGTCTGCGCATTCCAGGTGCGGACCTTGTTATCGGCACAGGCGGCGATAATCGTCGATCCGTCGGGACTGAAGTGGACGTCGTTAACAGCGGGCGCGTCCGCGGCGTTGTTGATGCTCTGGAGCGCGCGGCCGTCGGCCAGGCTCCAGACAGTAATGTGTCCGTTACTGTCGGCGGTCAGCACCCTGTCGCTCTGCGGCGAAATCTCGGCTGCCACCAGCGGCGTTCCCGGTTTCCCGAGCTTGCGTTTCAGCGCTCCTCCGAGGGCGTCGAAGACATAAGCAAAGCCGCCGGAGTCGGCCGTCACGAACTCCCGGCCATCCCCGGAAAACGATAGCGTGCGAAGGCTCGCGCCATCGTCAATGTGCAGAGTTGCGAGTTGTTTTTGCGTCGCAAGATCCCACAGCGCGCCCCAGCCGTCGCTGCTAATGGTGACGGCGCGGTAACCGGGGCGGCCCACGCCGACGCGTATTGTGTCGTTGAATACGATCTTGTGATTATCGAAATTCAATCTGCGGAGAAGCCTGCCGTTGGATGCATTCCAGAGCGCAGCGTCCTGGAAGCTACCGCCGGTTACGACCTCTTTCGCGTCAGGGGCGAATAGCGCCATGAACCCTGCGGGGGTAGACGCGGTGTCTTTATTCTTCAGCGTGAACTCGACAGCCCCGCTCTCCATGCTCCAGATGACGGCGTTGCCATCGTTGCCGGCCGTAACGGCGCGGCTTCCATCCGGGCTGAAGGCAATGCAATTCACAAAATCAGCCTGGCCGGTCAGCGGCTGGCCGATNNACACAGGTTGCGCGGAGTGAACCTGCCGCCAGTTCCAGATGGTGGCGCAGGCTCCGCCGCCGGCGTCAAGCAGGCGAGTGCCGTCGGGCGAGAATTGGACGTGGCTAAACATGGTCGACGGAGCGCCCAGCGAGTCGCCAGCGCAGATATCGTCATTAAACTGCTTCAATAACGCACCCGAGTGGAGATCCCATATGGCAATCTCGCCATGTCCCGTGACCGAAGCCAAATGCGACTCTACCGGATCAATGGATGTCGCCGACCAAACCTCGTTGGGCCAGACGTGAACCGGCTTCCAGTTCGAGGCATCCCAAAGCACTTCGTTGGTGCCTCCGTTGAAGGGGTTTCCCGAAAGCACATAGCGGCCCGAAGGGCTCCACGACGCATGGGTAGCCGTGACACTACTCGTGCGCAACTCCGCCATTTTCGCGCCGGACTGCGCCGAATAAATCTCCGGCGGCTGGGTTGGGGAAGCGTGATTGATCAGAATCAGGTCACCCCGCGGATTCACGAGCGCCACATCATTCCAGGTGACAGGAATCTGAGCAACAATCTTGCCCGTCGCGACATCTACCACGAGCACATGGCGGGCTGGGTTAGTGGTATCGGGGCCGCCGATGTGCACGGCTCTGGCTGCGGAGCCGGGAACGGCAACAATGGAGTAAATGCCGGGAATGGCTGCTTGAGCGATTTGATGGCCGTCGCTGCTGCTGTACGCTGCAATTTGTGTGGTGAAAGTTTTCCCGTCGGAAGACACATTCAGCATCGAGCCAATCACGGTCTTGCCGTCGGATGAGACCATCAAGCCCCCAAATCGCTGGCCCGGGCCGGGAGAGAGCGGAACCTTCTTGCCGGTCGCAATATCTTCCAGGAAGGTCTCCGAATCATTCGAAAGGAGAACGCCTTTGCCGTCGGGAGTGAAAGAAGCTGCGTGAACCTGGTTGTACAAGTTGCCGCTTTTGCCAAATATCAGCACCGGCACATTTTTTTGCGGGTTCCATACCTGCGCCTCTCCGTCGCTTGTGACCGTCAGAACCAGGCCGCTCTCCGGGGAAACCTCCATGTTCGTAAACGTGCCGGAGCTGCCGTTCAACACCGTCGCGAGGCCATTGAGGTCGCTCATCGCGGTGTGCAGCAGCAGGCGCACGGCAGCGTCCTGAGGCTGAGCCTCGTAGGCCAGGCTCAAATGTTGCGCGGCTGTCAGCGGATCTCCGCGCAGCAGGGCCTCGCGCGCCAGGTCTTCCTCGTCAGCCGCTGTCTGCGTCTCCACCTGCTCCTTTTCATTCTCGGCCTCCACGCTCTTTTCCTCCGCAATGGCTTTCTGCGTATCTGCGGCGTGTTTCTGCGTGATGGCTTCCGTCTTTTGCTTCTCTGCCTCCTGTTTCTGCGTGTTGGCCTCAACCGTTTCCTTTTTTGCGATGCTCCGTTGCCAGAAAGCAACCGCGGCCAGTGATGCAAAGCTAAGAACCAGCGCTGTTGAGACCGTGACCACAATGCGTTGCTGGCGTCGCCGCCGCCGCTCTTCGCGCCGTTTCAGGTCGTCGTAGTTGATGCCCAGAATGCCGGCCACCAGCTTCAGCTTGGCGTTGGTCCTTCCATCCATCCCCGGCCTGGCGTCGGCCGCAATGGGCTCAGTAGGCTGGTTCTTGTCGAGGGTGCCGTCGGCTCCCAGCGCATACTTCATCGCCTCGGGGAAACACTCAGCCTCCACGCTGAAACCCGGCTTGCCATCGGCTGCGTTGGGCTCGCCGTCCACGATCCGGGCCAGGATGCGTTCAGCTCCCCCGAGTCTCTTGAAGTCCAGTATCACTTGGTTGACCCAGTGAGACTTTGCCGCTCGCGGCGAGCAAATCACAATCAGGCAGCGGGATTGCTGCAGCGCTTGGGTGATCATTGAACCCAGGTCTGAGCTGGTCGGCAATTCCTCGCGGTCGCGAAAAATAGGAAAAATCCTGCGCGGCAGGGCTTCGCCAGACCGGGATTCAGCGCCGGCGAGGGGCTTTGGCACTTNNGTGCGCTGAGCAGCCAATCGCCCCATTTCTTGTCGGCATGGCTGTAGCTGATGAATGCCCAGTATTTGAATTCCGTCGCCATGATTTGTCTCGGAAGTGAGATCTGACGGTGGTTATAGCATTGGACCATTGTTACAGTTTTTCTGAAGTCGGTGTCAAGAGAAGCAGGGAAGCCTTGCCCGACGTATGGAGGGATTTTACGTTTGCCGGTAGCGGTTGTTTCAAGGCTACGGTGTACGCGGAGGGGCTTCCGTGTTTCAAAGGGTAGGGCGGCTGGCCCGCATCCCAGGAACCTCACCCAACCACGATCCGGAGGTGCCCCAGGTTCCGATTTTCGGACATGGGAGGGTGTCGAGACCCTCACTGTCCCGCATAGGTCCTTGCAAACGCCCAATAGGACCGGCATTTCCTCGTCACTTTACTCCGCCCCCGCATCGCAGACGCAGTGCCGGCTTGTCAGTATGTCCCCCTGAAGTCTTTCCTGACTGGCAAGCCCAGAAT
>PMYF01000246.1 GCA_003171295.1 Acidobacteriota bacterium
AAAGCTGCAAGGGAGCTACCAGAGCCGCAGTCGTCAGTTGGATATCGACCTGCGCGTCGGTAATTATCATCTAGATAATACCCACGGGACACGCGAAGGGGTTTCCGAGGCCCCTTCTGCCATTTATGTACCGATCGAGGCGGACCCTGCCGCCCTGCGAGGGGTTCTGTGGTACCAAACGGACCTCAAATACAAGCGGGCCATCGAGCAACTCGCCGCAATCAAGACCGACGTGCAGGTCAAAGTCGAGCAGGAAGACAAGTCCGATGACTTCTCGGCCGAGGCCGCGGCGAAGCATTTTGACCAGCCTGTGGTGCTGTCCGCCAAGCGGCCGGCGTGGGAGGAGAAGGTGCGCAAGTACACGGCGCCTTTCGCCCGGTACGGCGACATCTACGCCGCCACCGCGACTTTCATCGCCGATATCGAAACGCGCTGGTACGTCAACAGCGACGGCTCGGAAATCGAGGTCTCGCGGCCCTTTTATCATCTCTACCTCTCGGCCCAGGCGAAGGCCGACGATGGCATGGAGCTGCCGCGCTACGAATCCTTCTTTGCATTCACGCCCGAGGGCCTGCCTTCCGACGCGGCGGTGCTCAAGACCGTCGAGCAGATGATCAAAGACCTGCACGCTTTGCGGTCGGCCCCGATTGTTGATCCTTTCACAGGCCCCGCCATTCTGTCGGGCCGGGCGAGCGGAGTCTTCTTCCATGAAGTGTTTGGCCATCGCATTGAAGGCCACCGGCAGAAAGCCGAGAATGAAGGCCAGACGTTCAAAAAGAAGTTGGGAGAGAAAGTTCTGCCCGAGAACTTCACGGTGATCTCTGATCCCACCGTGCGCCAGTTGGGCGCCGCAGACCTTGCCGGCTACTACGACTTTGACAACGAAGGCGTGCCGGCGCGGCGAGTCACGGTGGTGGATCATGGCGTCTTCAAGAGCTTCTTGATGTCGCGCTCGCCCATCGAGGGATTTCCGCACTCCAACGGCCATGGGCGGAGGCAGCAGGGACATGCCCCCGTGGCCCGGCAGTCGAATCTGATTGTCCAGGTCGACCACCCCGTGTCGCACGCCGAACTGAAGAAACTGCTGCTCGCGGAAGTGCAGAAACAGAACAAGCCTTTCGGCCTGTACTTTGACGACATCCAGGGTGGATTTACCCTCACCGGCCGCTCCATCCCGAACGCTTTCAATGTGCTGCCCATCATGGTATATCGCGTTTACCCCGACGGGCGGGAGGAATTGGTGCGCGGCGTGGACCTGATCGGCACGCCCCTTACCACCTTCAGCAAAATCGTCGCCGGGGATGGCGAGACGGCAACTTTCAACGGCGTCTGCGGCGCGGAGTCGGGATCGGTGAGCGTTTCCGCATCTTCTCCGGACGTCCTGGTTTCGCAGATCGAAGTGCAGAAGAAAGAGAAGTCGAACACGCGGCTGCCCATCCTTCCGGCGCCCATCCGGTAGCCGCAGGGTTGAGGCCTGAGGGGGAGTGCGAGGAGCGATAGTGTCCTGATAGGGCGGAGTGAATTTCAAGGTAGGGGGTCGGACCTTCAGGTCCGACAATAGCCAGAAGGTCAAACGTGGCCTTCAGGCCCTGAAACTTCAGGGGCTGAAAGCCCCCGGTTGCGTGCGGCCCGGATGTCGGAGCTGAAGCTCCGACCCCCTGCGTAACTCCACCGAGCGAAGCTTCTCAGAATAGGACACTACCCGAGGAGCGAACTGATGCGGAAGACGATGTTTCGAGGGCTCGGGATTTGCCTGCTCGCGACGCTGGCGCTGGCAGCGCCGGCGCCGGCTGCGGACGACGTGGTGATGCGGGCCCTGCGCGACGAGTTGGCGCGCTCCCGGAAGGAATTGCAGCTCGAGAAGCTTGAAAAGCCTTATTTTATCGCCTACCGCGTACAGGACCGGACCCAGCTCGGAACGTCGGCCACCTTTGGCGCGCTCCTGGCCGGCAGCCTCTCCCGCGCCCGCTATCTGACCGTCCAAGTGCGGGTCGGCGACTACCATCGCGACAATAGCAACTTCCTGACGTTTCCCGTCCGCGCCAACGGCCTGACCGAAGCCGCTCAACTTTCCCTCGACGACGACTACCAGGAGTTGCGCCGCCAAATCTGGCTGGCCACGGATGCGGCCTACAAAGCAGCGCTGGAGACCCTGTCGAAAAAGCGCGCCGCCCTGGTGAACCGGACCGTCCGTGAGAACCTTGACGATTTCAGCCGGGAGCAACCGGCCACCGCGCTGGAACCGCGTACTCCGGTCCCGATGGACCTGGCGCGGGCGGAAACGCTGGTGCGCAACCTCTCCGCGCTCTTCCGCCAGCAACCTGAAATATTCAACTCCTCGGTCAGCGTGGATATCAGCGACACCCGCTCCTGGTATCTCACGAGCGAAGGAACCGAGACCATGCAGGAATCGTCAGCAGCTAACTTTGTGGCGGGTGCGCAGACCCAAGCGACCGATGGCATGATTTTGCCTGACTGGGTGGTGGCCACGGCGCGCTCGCTGGAGGAGCTTCCCCCCGAATCCGAACTGGCCAAGCAAGTCCGCACCATGGCGGAGCGCCTCACGCGGCTGCGGCAAGCTCCCTTGGTTGACCGCTACAACGGGCCGGTGCTCTTTGCCGGCAGCGCCGGTCCGGAGCTGTTCAGCCAGGTGATCGTCCCCAAATTCCTGGGCACGCGCGCTCCCGCCTCCGACAACCCTCAACTTGAGACTTACGCCGCCCAAACCGTCAGCAAGTTTCAGGACCGGCTGGGCGCGCGCGTCCTCCCCACTTTCCTGAGCGTGGTGGACGACCCCACGCAGCTCTCCTACCAGGGAACGCCGCTGCGGGGCCGCCACACGGTTGACGACGAAGGCGTCCGCGCGCGCCCCACGACGCTGGTGGAGAAGGGTATCCTCAAGACCTTACTCGTCACCCGCGATCCCATTACCGGCATAGCGCAGAGCACCGGCAGCTTTCACACCTTCGGCGCCCAGCCCAGCAATCTGATGGTCAGCGTTGAAAACGGCAAGAGTGAAGCAGAACTGAAAGAACAGTTGCTCAGCATGGTGAAGCAGCGTAACAAGGAATTTGGAATTGTGGTGCGGCGCGTGGGCCGCGAAATGTATAAGGTCTACCCGGACGGTCACGAGGAGCCCGCGCGGCAGGGCCAGTTCGACGGCCTGGANNGAGCTGTCCGTCCACACCCTTCCCTTCGCGGCTTACGCCGGGCGCATCTATCCCGGCCAGACCGGAGCGCCCCTGGTTTCCTTCGTGGTTCCCTCCCTGCTCTTTGAAGACCTCACCCTCAAACCTGCGGCGGGCGAACTGCCGAAGTTGCCGCTCTCCAAGCATCCCTTCTTCGAAAAATGAGCTGGCTGAGAACAGAGCTGCCCAGCAGACTGCTGAAAAAAAGGCATCTGTCAGGCTGAGCGCAGCGATGTCGCGCTGAGTCCAGCGCAGCGGACGAAGCATCTCACATTGGTTCGGCACAAAAACCCAGAGCCAGACCCAGACCTTTCGGCGCGTGCAGAATGACAGCGTCTACGAGTTTTTCCGCAGCCTGTAAAGCCCCATCCTTCCAATTTCGTGGTGAGAGATCTGTGCTTATCCAAGTCGAACTGGGCCGCACGAGCCTTTCCGTCGAAGTAAGGCTGCGCTTGCGGGCCTAGGATTTTTCCTATGGGAGTGCGAGGCATCAGCAGCATGCCTGCCGGCAGGGCGCCGGAGTGTTGCGACACCGGAGCAATGCCGGCAGGCTTGCGCTACGATGCCCTACAGGAGGGTGCTGAGCACCTTCTGAAAGGCCAGGATGATGTCGTCCTCGTCCTTCTTGGTTAAACAGGAAGGGATAGGAATCAGAATGCTGCGCTCGAACAAGCTATCGGCCGTCGGGCACGCACCCTTGGCGTAGTTTCTCTCCAGGCCGGCATTCTCCGCCAGCTTCCAGGGGAAACCCTGGCCGTCGATACTATTGTGATTCACCAGGCTCACAATGTTGTAGTACAGGTGCAGACCCCAATCGGTCATGACCACATTGGAAACGCCCTGGGGAAAGGTCACAATTCCCTCCGCGCGCAGGGCGCGGCAAACGCGCTGGGCAGTTGCCGCGTCCGGGTACGTGGTGATCAGGAAGCAACTCGTATCGCCCTTCGGATCCTGGATGCGTCGCAGTTTCACTTGTGGAAACGCTGCCAGGGCCTTGCGAATGCGGTATTTGCTCCGTTGCATGTTCCGGATAATCCGGGGAAGCTTCTTCAACTGAACACGCAGCACGGCCGCGCGCAATTCGTCCATGCGATAGCCCCGGCCCCACAAGCACAGATCGGGATCATCATAAATCAGGCGGCCATTGTCGTCGCGGGCATAGCCGAGATCGTGGCAGGCAAAAGCCCGGCGGTAGAGCCGGAGGTCATTGGTGACCAACCCGCCGCCCTCGCCGGCCGTCATGTTCTTGTTCATCTGATAGCTGAATATGCCGATGTCGCCGAAGGTCCCCACTTTCTTGCCGCGGATGCTTCCTCCGTTGCATTGCGCACAGTCTTCCAGCAAGAACAATCCCTGCTTGCGGGCGAGTTTCTGGATGGCCGGGGCGTCGCCCGGCGCTCCACTCATGTGGATAAGCACGATGCCGCGCGTTTTCGGAGTGATGCGCTTTTGGACATCGGCGGGGTCCAGGGTGAAGGTGTCATCGATATCAGCCAGCACCGGAATCGCGCCCAGGTTCACGACCGCCGCCACCACAGAGATCCACTGGTACGCCGGCACAATAACTTCCTGTCCCGGTCCGACGCCGAGCGCCGAAAGGGCAGAGTGCAACGCGCCTGTGCCACTGCCCACGGCCAGGGCATATTTGGAGCCCACAGCGCGTGCGAACTCCTTTTCGAACTTCTCTACCTCGTTCTGTAATTTGACGCCGTAAAACCGAAAGGGCGAGCGGGATTTGAGCAGACGCAACCCTGCCTGGATTTCCAGTTTGTCCATATGATGGACGCCGGGAAACTCCAGAGGCAGAGGCTTCGTCCGAACCGGCTTACCCCCCTCAATCGCCAGCTTCTGCTTGATCATGAGCACACCTCAATGAGTATGATGATTTGAAATCCAGCGGAAGAACTTGCGCCCCGTGAAGCCACGACAGCCTGACTTCGCCACGCGGGTTGTACCACTGCGCGGTGGGCGACGTGAATCCGTCGCCACAAGCTATCCAAACAACGATCGGACCCCCTGCCCCTGCGCCAGCACCGTCCACGAAGCAAGCACAGGTATTGTTCCGTTACCGCGCGGAAATCCTTTCCGCAAAGCGTAATGATACACTCATTGTCAAGGTGATTGGACTTTTGGCAGTGGGGCACTTTGGTGTTCGAGGGGCAATTTCTCATCGCCTTTGGTGTTGTAGGGGCGAATTCGAAGTGTCATCCTGAGGAGCCGAAGGCGACGAAGGATCTCTGTATTTGCTTGATTCTACAAATACTGGGATTCTTCGCTACGCTCAGAATGACACGGCCCAGAGGTTTTTCAGCAACCTGTTAAGTTTGCCCCAAGGTCACCCTATGCCCAAGGTTCG
>PMYF01000686.1 GCA_003171295.1 Acidobacteriota bacterium
GTTAACTTTGTCAATCAAAAAATTCTGCCCTTGGTCAGAAACCAACTGAAGCGGGCGCGAGAAGCACGGGGCCCCGATGGCATTGGGAGGCAGGCAAGAGAAAAAAGTAGCGCCCGGAACGCGCTCAGGTCGAGCCCGCCCACCAACTCCCCAATCGCCCGCGCTGCCTTCTACCTGCTTGACAAGGACCGGTCCAAGCAGCTAGTTTTTGAAAGCCATGACAAACTACAAACGACCCTTCCAGTTCGACCGCCGAACATTCCTGGCTGCTTGCGTTGCCTTGGTGCCGATGAAAGCCACGGCCGCGAGGATTTCCAAATTGAAATTTGGCTTCACTTCTTACGAGTGGGGCATCGACTGGGACCTTCCCACTTTGATCGCCAACTGCGCCAAGGCCAAAGCCTTCGGCGTGGAATTGCGGACCGACCAGAACCACAAGCATGGTGTGGAGCTGAGCCTGAACGAAGCGCAGCGCCGCCAGGTGAAGCAACAGTTCGCTGACAGTCCGGTAAGACTGCTCACCATAAACTGCGGCGAGCGTTTTGACTCGCCTGACCCGGCGGTACGGAAGGCTGCTGTCGAAAAAGCGAAAGCTTACGTGTTGCTCGCCCGTGACACGGGAGCCGCCGGAATCCGCGTTTTCCCGAACGATTTCCACAAAGAAGTTCCGCAAACAGAGACCATAGCTCAAATTGCGGAATCGCTGAACGCCCTGGGACGCTTTGCACAGGACTATGGCCAAATCATCCGGCTGGAAAACCACGGTTCCGCCGGCAGGTTGACGACCCTGCGCAAGGTTATGGATTTGGTCGATCAGAAGAACGTACACATCAAGCTCAACTGTGACCCAAAAGACAACGCTGGGGGCGGGTTCGCTCAAAACCTTGCGCTGGTGAAGGACCGGCTCGACGATACTCTCCACATGCGCCCCTATCGTGACACGGCGTTTCCTTACCAACTGCAATTCGATCTCCTGATCGACATGGGATGGGAAGGATGGTGTATCGTTGAGGAAGAGATGAAGGTCCCGGATCCAGCGCAATCGCTGATCGAAGAAAACCAGATTTGGCAAAAGATGATCGCGAAATCCCTGGAGCGGGCCTAGACGCACGCGGGTTTGTTTCTGTTCTCACGATAAGTATCAGCGCCGGTGGGACGAAGCTCTCTTAACTCACCCGCAGCCCGAAGCGCTCCAGTCGCCTGACCCGAGTTGGCAGACTTCGTGTGTAGGTCTGCGGCTCTTCCATCCCCAAGGGTTAGAGCCGCAGAAGTGAAGACCCACTCTGCCCTGTTCCCCATCCCGGTTCGGAATGCTTCTGAAAAATTGAATGTAATCGTTCATCCCGGACGCGCGCGCTCGGCCCCAGGAATAGAACCTCACATCATTCCTTCAAGTCCTGGACAGCCGCGCGCACCTTGGGAATCAGCGCGGCGTAATCCTGAGGGGAAGCCTTAGCGAGGAATTGCTGGTAATAGCGCAGCGCCATAGGCTTGTTGCCGGCCTTGTCAAAGAGCACGCCGAGGTTGAGGAGCGGCTCCACTTCGCTGGAATCGAGTTCGATGGCCTTCTCGAAGTCGCGGCGCGCCGTGTCGCCATCGCCGCGCTGAATGGCCACTAATCCCAGGCCATTGTACGCGGCGCTGTAATGATCGTTCTGGAGGTTGATGGCCTGGAAGGCCTTTTCCGCCTCAGCGGCGCGTCCGAACTGCAATTCCGCGGTGCCCAGATTGCGCAAGTTGTCGAGGTCGGTGGGATTGATTTGATTGGCGCGGCTCATCGCATCTACAGCCTTATCCAGTTGGTGGAGACGCAAGTAAAGCTTACCTAGCCGTGCATAGATGAGGTCGGTGAAAATGTGCCGATTGATCGCGTCCTGGTAAACCTCGACGGCCCGCTCGAACCGGCCGGCGCGCTCCTGGGCCATGGCCAGGTAGACGTAGCCCAGGGGATTGCCGGGGTCCTGGCGGAGCGCCTGCTCCATGAGGCGCACGGCACGCGCATTGTCGTGCGCGTTCAGGAATTTCTCTGCTTCTTCCATGGTCTTCAGGACAGCAATGCGATCCTTGGGATCGGGGGCGTCGGTGCCGAGCTCGATTTCGCGCGTCGCACCCCCGTTGATGTACCCCAATGACTCAAGTTCCTGACGCGTCTGCTCGTCCACCGGCACGGCCGTCACTTTCTCCATCTTGGACTCGGTGCCAGCGGCTTCCCAGATCTTCTTTTGGAGCTGGTCGGCTTCAGCAGGATTATTGGCGATCAGGTTTTGCATTTCTCCAGGATCACGTTGCAGGTTATAGAGCTCGGGGTGCGGCGCCAGGATAAACTTCCAGTCATCCGTGCGCATGGCGCGCAGTTCCGACCATCGCATGTAGGTGCGCGGATAGAGCGTCTCCCCATAAGAATAATTCGACCGCACATGGGTTCCCTGCCGCATGAGGGGCCAAAGGCTGACGCCTTGCGCTTCCGGGGAGGGCTGCAAGTTCAGGAATTCCATCACCGTGGGGTGGAGGTCGATGGAGCGCACCTGGTCGTCAATCACCCTGCCGCGCGGAACCTCCGGGCCCGCCACGAGCAGCGGGATGTGCAGGGTGGCATCGTAGAGGAAGATGCCGTGCGTCGCTTCGCCGTGTTCACCCAGGCTCTCGCCGTGATCGCCCAGGGCAATGACCAGGGTGCGCGAGGTGATCCCCAGTTGGTCGAGGCCCCCGAGCAGGCGGCCGACCTGCTCGTCCATGTAGGCAATTTCACCGTCGTAGAGACTCTTCGCGTACTGGTGCTTATAAGGTTCGGGAGGGTCGTAGGGCTGGTGGGGATCGTAGTAATGCGCCCAGAGGAAGAACTTCCTCTGGCCATTCTGTTTCAGCCAATCGAGGGCGCGATCGGTGACCACGCCGGCGCGCCGCTCCGGGAAAACGCCCGGGAGTTTCCCTTCCTCCTTTTCGGCGCCCATGTCGTCGTCATAAGTATCAAACCCATGGGAAAGGCCAAAGTGCTTCGCCACCACGCGCGAGCCCACAAAGGCAGCGGTGGCAAAGCCTGCGGATTGCATAAGCGAAGCGAGGGTGGGATGAGATTTGCCGAGGACAAAGCCGCCCATGTCGCGCAGCTTGTGAACCATGGGGTAGGAGCCGGTCATGATGCAGGCGTGCGAAGGCAGGGTGAGGGGAACCTGCGCGGTGGCGTGGGTGAATCGAACCCCACGCGCGGCCAGCGCATCCAGGTTCGGCGTCTTGGCGCCGCGCGAGCTGTAGCAACTCAAGTGGTCGGCGCGCGTGGTGTCGAGAGTGATCAGCAGGACGCTTGCGTCGCGAGGAGCCGGTGCGGAGGAATTCTCAGTTTCATTGCGGTGGCAGGCCGCGCAGAGGACGACGTACAGGCACAGAACACCGGCGGCAGGCCATCGCACTTCCTGCGAAAAGCTCCGAAGAAATCGAGATGCCGACATTACGTGAGTTAGTTTACACCAGTCGTCCCGGCAACCTTCATTCCGACCCTGCAAAAAAAACGGCCCGCCGCAAGGCGGGCCGTTGAGAAGAGACTTAGAAATCAATTTCAGAAACTCACACGTGCAGCGAATTGGATGATCCGTGCCCCATTCATGGGGGCTAGTATCAAGCCAAATTGACCTCCGTCGGCGGGATACCCATCACCGAGACTGGTATCCGGGTTGCCCCGTCCCGTGCGGTTAAAGACATTGAACATGTCGCCGCGGATTTGGAGTGAAACCCTCTCGCTGATTCGGGTGTTCTTGATGATCCCAAAATCCTCGCTTTGGTGGCCCGGTCCCCGCGTGTGGGGCAGGTAGCGTGGCGATGTTCCTATGCGCAGGGGGTATCCGCTATCAGGCGAGGAGGGTGGGTCCACAAACGCCGCGGGGTTGAGCATGGGCGTGCCGTTAATGACGTCCAATCCCTTCAACGCAACCGTTTGGGGAACCCCCGCGAGAGCATCAGCGCGTACGGCAGGGTTGATGGAGGTGCCGAGTGACGAGCTGATGTAAATGGGATCTCCGGACAGGTATCCTTGAATCGCTGTGACCTGCCATCCGGAGAAGAGCCGATCCCACGCCCCTTTCGAGCTCAAAAACTTCTGGCCCCGCCCGATGGGCAGCGAGTAAATCCAGGTCAGCTTCAGGGATTGGGGGTGGTCGAAGGACGCAATCGATTTTTCCAATTTGCGATTGTAGAAATCCTGCACCGCGTAGCTGGGCTAGTACAGCGCCGTATCGGTGTCGGTGATGGTCTTGGAGAGCGTGTAAGCACCGATGAAGGTCAACCCGTGCGTCGAGTTCTTCCGCACCGTGAGCTGAAGGGCGTGGTAAGTGGAACCGCCCATGGTGGGATAGTTGTTCGTCAGGCCGCAGTACTGGGGGTGAGGTGCGAGACCGTTGGCGACTGTCCCCCCACAGTTGACGTCCGCGAAGCTGGGATAAGGAAGCTGCGTGATGCCGTAGGGCGCAAGGATACCGGCCGCCAAGGCCTCGGAGAAATCCATGTCCAGGTTATCGCCCAGCGCCATGTATTTCGAATTCGGCTGGTTGAAATCAGTTGCGAAGTTACTGTCCAGCAGGCGAGTCCCCTTCGACCCCACATAGTTCGCTTCCAACAACACATCCCGTGGGAGCTCGTGTTGAAAACCCGCACTCCAGTTCTGAATATAAGGCTGGGCCAGGGATTTGGCAGGGAGAAAGTCGAGGGAATCGCCGTTGGCCTGCGTCGGATCAATATTGGGAAGCGTACCGGTGAACGCCGGCAGGCCAACCTTGGCGTTCGCCGGAAGGGAGGCGCTGGCAAGCTGGGAGAGGTAAATGACCGGGTCAACTGCGCCTGCCGCGCCCGTCGCATGGTGGGTGGGAACGGAACTGTTGAAACCGTAAATGTTCTGGCTGCCGAAATTATTCAGGATCGGGGGACCATAAGAGACTCCGTACCCGCCCCGCAGGACTGTGTTCTTGCTGATCTGGTAGGCAATGCCGAAACGCGGCGCCACTTCCTTGAAGTACCAGTCCTGGAAGGAAGTGCGGTTGATGCACCCCGAGCATTTGCCCAGGAAAGCCAGGGCGCCCGGTATGTTGTCCGCGCCCGGGTTCGGCAGGGTGGCATCAAATCCGGATTGACGGTTGAAGGCTTCCGTCTTGGGGAGCGGAATTTCCCAGCGCATTCCGATGTTGAGGGTGAGCTTCGAGGTGACCCGCCAGTCATCCTGAGCGAAGAGGGAGAGCGCCCCCGCGCGGTAGCCCGGTTCTGTAGCATATACCGACCGGTTCGCGCCGTCCGGGCCGCCTACAATGAAACTCGCGAAGGGGTGACCCGTTGACGACGTGAACCCGGGGAGATTCGTCTCGATGCTGTTAAACGTGAAAGACCCCGACTCGGGTCCCGGCTCATTGGTGTTGTAGCGGTAGCGGATGAAGTCGGCGCCGAATTTCAAGCTGTGCTTGCCCCGCACATCGCTGTAAGTATCCTGGTAGACGTAGCTCTCGGAGGGGTCAATGTTTGCGCAACCCACACCGAGCGCCGACATGAATTGGATACCGGTATTTTTGTTCTTGAAGCTAAAGCGCGGGAAGCAAACGTCGGGAATGCCTGAGATTCCCAACTGCGAGGTAAATTTTGCGTTGTTGGTGAGGTTGTTGGCGTTGTTGGTCCGGTTGTAGGCTACGACAAAGTTATTAAGCGAATGGTTATTAATTGTCCAGGTATATGAGAGGCGGGCCTGCGGACCCACCACCTTTTGATTCTTATAGGTGCTGATGGGCTGTCCTGGGAAGGGCGGGTAGGCAGAATCGGCAGTGTTCCGCTTCCAGAGGAAGCGGCGGTAATAACCGAACATCCCGCTGAGTTTATGGTTGGTACCGATAGCGTGATCGATTTTCACGTTCACGGCGTCTCGTCTCAGGACGGGAGTGGACGAGGCGATCCTGAGTGTGTTCCTTTTGTTCCCGGAAAACATGGGGTCGGCCATCAGCGGGAGCAGAACGGAGGTCGCGGTGCTGAACTCTCCCGGCGGGATAATGTTACCCGGGAAAGCGTCGCGGATGACGGCATCAGACTCGGTACTATTGGTCAAGCCCGTCATAGAATCCATGGCTCCGACCGGCACGACCCGCGTTGTAGTGGGATCATAGATCTCATTTTGAAAGACCGGCCGACCGAGTGCATCCGTCCCGACCTGATCGCCAAGGAAGGAGCTGAAGTCCCCGGCCCGCATGGCCTTGGTGGGGATGGTGGTCGCGCTACCGTAAGAGAAGTTTGTGAAGCGGTCTCCCTCGAAGCTCCCAAAGAAGAAGGTTTTGTCCTTACGAATCGGTCCTCCCAGGGTACCGCCGAAGTTGTTTTCTTTCTCGTTGTTCTTCACCGAGCCGGGGTTTGCGTTGACCAATAAGCCCGCGGCGTTAAAGACGGGATTCTTGTTGTATTCGAAGGCGGTGCCGTGGAACTGATTGGTCCCGGACTTCATGGCGAAGTTGACGATGGCGCTACTGGTGCCACCATATTCGGCCGAATAGTTGGTCATCTGGACCTTGAACTCGCCAATCGCGTCCGTACCGGGGCTGTACTCGGACATGCCTCCACCGCTCATGTCGTAGCGGCCGATGGTGACACCGTCAATCAAGATCTGGTGGCTGAATTGCTGCCCGCCGTTCAGCGAGCCTTGATACGCGTCCCCCACGGCGCCCGGAAGGCTCCGGAAGATGAAGCTCTGCGGTTGCCTACCGCCGTCGTCAAGAACGATAGGCAGCGTCTGGAATTCTTGTGGGGTCACGCTAGCGCCCACATCGGCGGTCGAAGGCGTAAGCAGTGGTGCTTCCGTGGTCACGGTAACCGATTGGGTGGAGCTACCGACCTGTAGCGTCATGTCAATCGTTACTACTTGCGCTACCGGCACCACAATGTCCTTAGCCAAAGAGGCTTTGAAGCCCTCCTTGCGCGCCTCCACCTGATATTTTCCCGGTGGAACGGGAACGCGGTAGTAACCCGCGCTGGAACTCTTCGCCGTCCAGTTGACCCCGGTATCCATGTTGGTGATGGTGACTTCCGTTTCCGGTATGATCGCCCCGGAGGGATCGAAAATCGATCC
>PMYF01000947.1 GCA_003171295.1 Acidobacteriota bacterium
GTCGCCGTCCTGGGGGCCAGTAACTACACTTATGCCGAAGCCACCGAGAGCCAGGAACTGGAGCACTGGATTGGCTCGCACATCCGTACTTTTGAATTCTTGGGTGGTGTCCCCAAGCTGGTCATCCCCGACAACACTCGTACCGGCATGAATCGCGCCTGCCGCTACGAGCCTGATCTGAATCGTACCTATCACGAACTGGCCATGCACTACGGGGTGGGCGTGCTGCCCACTCGGCCTTACAAGCCCCGCGATAAAGCCCAGGTCGAAACCGGAGTGCAGATCGTGCAGCGCTGGATTGTGGCGGCGCTGCGGCATCGGAAGTTCTTCCGTCTGGCCGAACTCAATCAGGCGATCCGGGAGTTACTCGATAAACTCAACCAACGGCCGTTTCGCAAGCGCCCGGACTGCCGTGCCAGCCTCTTTCAGGAGCTGGACCGGCCGGCGCTGGGCCCGCTGCCGCAGGACCGTTTTGAGCTCCAGCAGGGGGCGACAGCGCGCGTCAACATCGACTATCACGTCGAGTTCGAGCGCCACTACTACAGCGTGCCCTACGTGCTGACCGGGCAGTTGGTGGAGATCCGCTCGACGCTGACCACGGTAGAGATCTTTCACCGCGGCGAGCGCGTGGCTTCGCACGCCCGCAGCCATCAACCCTATAAAGCCACCACGGTCACCGCGCATCGACCCAAGAGCCACCAGCAACACTTGGCTTGGCCGCCCTCGCGCCTGCTGCATTGGGCGCAGTCGGCGGGACCGTCCACGGCGCAGTTGTTCCAAGTCATTCTGGAAAGTAAAGCGCACCCCGAGATGGGATATCGGTCGTGCTTGGGGATTCTACGGCTGGGCCAGCGCTATTCCACCGAACGGGTGGAAGCGGCGGCGGCACGGGCNNGCGGGGTGCGGCTTATTTCGATCCCTCGGATACGCCGAGGGTGCAGTAGCTCTATTCGCAGAGAGGAGAATGCATGTTGAATCAGCAGACCCTGGAGAAGTTGCACGGCTTGCGCTTGCACGGCATGGCGGAAGGCTTTCGTGCTCAGTCCGAACAGACCGGGATCACGGAGTTGAGTTTCGAGGAACGCTTCGCCTTGCGGGTCGATCAGCAGTGGAACTGGCGACAGAACCGCGCCTTGGAGCACCGCCTGCGCCAGGCCAAGCTGCGGCATCGAGCCTTCGTGGAAGACTTGGACTTCCGCTCCCCGCGCGGCCTGGACCGCGCTCTGGTGCGCTCGCTCACCCTGGATTCGGCTTGGGTGCGCGAGCATCAGAATATCTTTCTGCTCGGACCGACCGGGATCGGCAAGAGCTTCCTGGCTTGCGCCCTGGCCGAGAAGGCCTGCCGGGATGGGTTCACGGCCTTCTACACGCGGGCTCCCCAACTGTTTCGCGATCTGGGGTTGGCCCGCGCCGACGGCAGTCTGCGCTCGTTGCTTGCCCGGTTGGCTCGTCTGGAGGTACTGGTGGTCGACGACTGGGCCAGGGCGCCTCTGACCGATGCCGAGCGTCGTGACTTCCTGGAAATCTGTGAAGANNTCTTGACCAGCCAACTGCCGGTCACCAACTGGCATGAGCAGATTGGGGATCCGACCCTGGCCGACAGCATCCTCGACCGGTTGGGGCACAATGCTCACCGCATCGAGATGCGGGGCGAGTCAATGCGCAAAAAANNAAAAAACGCGGCGGCAAGGAATGAACAACGTCGCTGCGCTCCGAACACCCCGAGCGGGCGCCGTGGAAATGCCGCCCCATGGAAAGCGTGGAAAACTCCCCAAGCGAGTTTCCCACCCTTTCCACCGGGCTTGGAAATCCGGCAAAGGGCAGCCGGATTCCCACATTTCCACCGCGCCGGCGGCGGGCTTAATCTTGAAGGAAGGAGACAAAAAAGATGAAGAGAAAACCCAATTCCAGTTGACCGATCCTGGTCACTTCAAGCACGATAAGAATGCCAGCGTCGCTTCGCTCCGAAAATGATCGGCTTCACTTCGGAACCAGTGACTGGGATCAAATCGGAATCACCGACCACCTTCATCGGAATAAGCACCTGGAAGTCGCGCAGAAGTTGGGTCTTGCTTTGCACGGGAAAAAGGGCGATCTGCCCAGAGTGCACGAAGCGCCGTCTCACCTTCACCACTGTCCACAATGGCTGGAAGTGCTGGACCTGCGATCCAAGCGGAAAGATGCACAGCGTGATCGACCTGGTCATGGTGCATCGCAATTGCCCAGCGTACGAAGCAGCGAGATGGATCGGTGAGAATTGGAGAGTGGCCGGACGCGTCCAGATCGAGCGCAGCGAGAACGCGCACGGTAAGGAACGTCACACCTACCAGCGCTATCAACCCATCCCTGTACCCGACAAGTCCGAGCCCTCGATTCAGGCTCTGGTTGCCTCTCCGGGCTGGCGGGAGATGCCACTGAGTACGCGTGTACTCACAGTAACCCTCTTTGCGATGGTGGAGACTGAGGACAATCGTGTCGTGTCCATCAGCCGAAGGCAGTTGGCAAAGGAGGCAGGGATCCGCAAGTCCAACACCATCGCTCAGGCCGTGCGGGAGTTGGAAGCGATTGGCTTATTCGCCGTCGACAGGGCCTCATGGGGAAACCGAGGGTACAAGGCCAGCTCATTCAAGTTGACTTGGTGGAGGCAGGCATTCCCGGCGTGGTTGACGCAAGGGTACGCCACACCACACACATCATCCACCCACCAACCACCTAGTACTAGTAATTCGGAGACCTTCGGTACCCACCCCCTTGCCGGGCAAAGGCAAGAACCCGGTCAGGTCATTTATCGTGACCTTAACGCACATCAAGTCGATCGTGGCATTGTGGCAATTCTTTTCGAAGGGCAAGTAGCGTAAGTTTGTTGATATCGCAAATCTTGCGGCCTGTGCCTTACGGTCCCCGCTGCAACTGAAAGTTAGTTCCTTCAAACTGGACAGAAGAGAGTGAGCCTTCCAGGCCGGGATGCTTAGTAGCGCAGAATCGGAACTCCTTATGACAATCAGGGCTGTACTCCTGTGCGCGTCCTGCGAATCCAAAACCGTCGTTAGGACGCAGGTCGGACACCGGGACAAGCAGGAGCACGCGTTTAAGTGCCCGAATTGTGGAATTGACATCAGTTACGTCCTCGACCTCGATCAGAAGAACGTGAGTTGGAGTTTCCGCGAGCCTCATAACGCGAAGTGGGTCGAATCAGAAGAGGGCGCGATCGGGGTTCGCACCTTCAGTGACGAGCTGATGATTCCGGCTGATCTCCAGGACCCGTGGAGTCCGTTCATTCTGACTTTCAGGAACTTCAGGGATATAGACGTCTACCGGCACGATGAGACTGTTCGTAACATGTTCGTCGAGCACGGGTGGGCGCGGTGCGAGCGGCTGATGGTACATTTCGAAAATGCGAATTTTGACCTGTTCGATAAGGAAGCAGGCCCGCCCGAGACGCAGGAGGCACCAACGGTAGTGAGTCGCCTCGAGGCTCTGGGTGCGTATATGGAGGGCGCGTTCGATGGCTTCACACTGAACACCGAGGGCAGTTACAGCCGGGTTGCGCAGCGCATCGCGTTGGTCCGGTCGGGATCTGCAACGCTGTTTGGAGACTTGGCGCAATCGTACCTACGCTCTGGAAAAATCGCGGCGCTCTGGCGCCAGATCAGGGATGTTCGCGGCGCGATGGTAAGAAATTACCCCGCACTGCAGCCGCTGCTCCAGATGTCCTACTGGCACCGCGAGCATCAGGATCTATCGAAGTTCCTCTTGAGCGACAAACGCTTCGATGCCCTTCGCCAAGTCTATATCGACTGTTTTGAAACGCTTTGCAGGCTCACTGTAATCGTCGTCGGCGTCGAGACGATCATCCATCATGCGAGCTTGGAGATCCCGACGAAGAAGGGGTCGATGACGCTTGAGGATTTCGAGGCGATGCCCAACGGCCTCAAGACTGGAATCATCGACAAATATCCAATCTCGGACCTGTTCAGCCCGGTGATCGACACCAAGCTCCGGAACGGCATCGGACACAACTCGGCCCATTACGAACCCAAGACAGATGAGGTGATCTGCTACGAAACTAAAGATGCCACGACCGTTACGAGGACGCTCCCGTACACGGAATTCTGCGATCGCGTGCTCAAGCTGTTCGCCGCTTTCGAACTCGCCGAGAGATACCGCCTTGCGCTACATATGGAAGCCGGAGGCGCTCTGAAGTGATGGGCAATCGTCAGTTGTGCGATAGCGACGGTCTGTCGGGATCACTCTGACACGCGATAGGGTCGGCATCGCATGCTCAACATCTGGGCGTGAGGTTGGCAGCCCACTCCTCAATCTCTCGGTCATCCACATGGGCGTCGGCAAACCGGACAAGTGCGGAGGATCATCAACGCCCCAGATGGCGCATTGGCTCCCTCGAAGCGGGGATCGAGGAAGTAGATTCTGCCTTATCACCTGGTCTTTATCGACGAATCCGCAGGGGCAATCCCCGGTGCTGGCCGAGTGACGGTGCGCGCTAGCCAGTAGGAGACTGTGCTGGGCGCGCCTAGCCTCACCCTTAACTCTGGAACAACCCTAGCTGATCTGGCGTCGTGACAGTACTCGACGGCCTGCGCGAGGCTTTACGCCTGTGCCCACTTTCAAGTGACACACCGAACATCAGAAGCTGTGTCACCACTGCGGGTATCGATGCCGGCGGTGGAATGATGATTTCTGGTATATCCCCCTCCGAAGGGTGTGCTTCCATTTCCGATGGTGATGTCTCCACGGCCCGAACTCCGAACACTTCCGCCTGCTTCTCAACGAGCCTTTTCCACACCGCATCCGCACTCTCCCCGATGCCTTTCTCCGTCACCAGTTCCCGCGCCATCGCCATCAGGATATCATCGCCTTCGTCGATCGCTTGCAGGCCGTCGGTAGCGAACTTCCCTTCCATCGCCAGCGAAACCAACAGCTTCTTCCCCATCAGCCTCAGACACGTTTCCTGCATGGTGCCAGCGTAGTAGAAGAACTTGACGTT
>PMYF01000518.1:0-8919 GCA_003171295.1 Acidobacteriota bacterium
GATTCTGGCGCTCTGGGGAGGTATCCATGGTGACTCGTAAATTGCGGGATGACGAGGCTCCGATCGATGAACTTGGAAGCGAGCCGGGGGAAGCAGCTTCTGACAGCGCCGGGCAATCGGGTGATGCTCAGGGGCTTTCGCAAACTGCGGAGGTTGACGAAGANNCGCACGCGTGAGGACAAGGGCCGGTAGCTGACATTCCGCCGGAGCGAGAATCGGAGTTCGAGCCATAGGCTGATTCGGCCGATCCGGAGGTCCGATTGCAGTAGCGCCAGGTCGACAGCTTTCGGGACGGGGATACACCGTTCGGTCAATTCTGTTCTGGCATAGAAGAAGGGGGCCGAGTCTGCAGCAACTCAGCCGAAAGAGCCGCATGCGGCAGCAAATCTACCTTTGCTGACCGTGAAGTGGCGGAGCACGGTGCGTTCCGTCCTCGCGATTGGCTCGTACGGATTCTGTAGAAGCATTCCTTGCTGAGATTGATGCATTGCGCCGCCATCTCCAAATTACCCCACTCACACTTCACTTCTAAGGTTACGGAAGCCGACCCGAGCGTATGGTCTTCGTTCGAGGATAAGCAATGTCTTTGACTGATCTGCTGTTTGGAAGGCCGCTGCGTTCGTCGGAGGAAGGAGGGGAGCGGCTGGGGCCATCTGCGGGAATCTCAGTCTTTGGATTGGACGCGCTCAGCTCCGCTGCGTACGGGCCGGAGGCGGCACTCACGTTGCTCATCCCGCTGGGCGCGGCTGGAATTGCCTACCTTATACCGATCACCGGCAGCATCATCATCCTGCTCGCGATCGTCTACTTCTCCTATCGCCAAACCATCGAGGCCTACCCGACAGGCGGCGGTTCCTACACGGTGGCCAGCAAAAACCTGGGAGCGTTTCCCGGGCTGCTCGCGGCCGCGGCGCTGATGATTGACTACGTGCTGACGGCCGCCGTGGGGATCTCGGCAGGTGTTGGGGCGCTGGTCTCCGCCGTTCCGTCCCTGCAGCCGCACACTCTGCTGATGTGCCTGGTGATCTTGCTGCTCATGACGATCCTCAACCTGCGCGGCGTCCGCGAGACGGGCGCAGTGTTTATCTTTCCGACCTATCTCTTCGTCGGAAGTCTGTTGATCACTCTGGCGCTGGGACTGGTCAAGTCGCTCGCCGCAGGTGGTCATCCCGTACCTGTGATTGCTCCGCCCACGCTGCACCTCCCGACAGCAGCACTTGGCGCCTGGCTATTGCTCAAGGCCTTCTCCAGTGGGTGTACGGCGATGACGGGAGTCGAGGCGGTCAGTAATGGTGTCAGAGCTTTCCGGGAACCGGCGGTGAAGTCAGCGCAGCGCACGTTGACGGCCGTCATTGCCATCCTTATTGTATTGCTGGCGGGAATCGCCTTTCTGGTTCGTGCCTACCACATCGGCGCGACCAACCCCGGAGAAGCGGGATACCAAAGCGTGCTTTCGCAGCTCATCGCCGCCGTGGCGGGGAAAGGGGCCTTCTACTACATTACCATCGGCTCCATTCTGCTCGTACTCGCACTCTCGGCTAATACCGCCTTTGCGGATTTTCCGCGACTCTGCCGCGCCGTCGCTGAGGACGGGTATCTTCCCCATGGCTTTGCCTCGCTGGGCAGGCGGCTTGTGTATTCACAAGGGGTCTATATCCTGGCGGCGCTTTGCGCGGTGCTCCTGATCCTGTTTGGCGGTATCACGGACCGCCTGATCCCACTGTATGCCGTCGGCGCTTTCCTGGCGTTTACGCTGTCCCAGGCTGGCATGGTGGCGCACTGGAGGCGAAAGGGGGGCACAAGATCTCGACGCAGCATGTTCATCAACGGGGTGGGTTCGTTGGCGACGGCGGCTACCGTCATTGTCGTCACGATCGCAAAGTTCGCCGACGGGGCTTGGGTAACAACCTTGCTCATTCCCGCGATGGTCATTGTGATGATTTCCGTCCGGCGGCACTATGACCATGTCGAGGGAGAGATCAGCAACCCAATACCCTTGGATTTGACCAACTTGCGCGCTCCACTGGTCGTCGTTCCGATTCTTGATTGGAACAAGATCGCTCAAAAAGCTCTGCGATTTGCCCTGAATCTATCTGCAGAGGTGCAGGCTTTGCACATCCTTTGTGAAAAGGATGCAGGGGACTTCTGCAAGACATGGAACCGCTTTGTAAAGGAACCGGCGGAACGAGCAGGGCTGGCAGTTCCGCACCTGGTGGTGTTGAAGTCTCCCTATCGCTTCGTGATTTCCCCGATTGTGGACTATGTTCTGGAGCTCGAGCGGAACAACCCGGACCGGCAGATCGCGGTGTTGATTCCGGAGTTGGTCGAGCGGCGTTGGTCTCATTACTTCCTGCATAATCAGCGCGCTGAATGGCTAAGGGCGCTGTTGCTTCTGAAAGGGAACCAGCAAATTATCGTCATCGTCGTGCCCTGGCACCTCACTGCCTGAGCTTAAATCCTTCCGGTCCCCGGACTGCGGAAACGGGAATCGATCGGCCTCTTCTGCCGTACCCACGCGGTAGCCAAAGCTTGGGTGTCAAACAGATCCATCCGAAAGGACGCAAGAGATGGAGTGGTGTCTGCGGTATCGGCGGCACGGACTCCAGATCCGGGTTGCGAAGTGAAGCCCCGCCAAGGTGTGCAATTTGGAACAGACACGCCGCCGCCGGGGATGCTTCAATCGTTGCGCGGGGCTCAAAAATGAAAACCCTGGGTCTACCGTCAGCCACTCGGGGACCCAAAATGGAAATCCTGAACAAGATTTCGGCGTGGCTTCCACTCTGGGCGCTTCGGATTGCAGGCTGGTTGAGTCATCCGAAGTGCGGAGGAGGTTTTCGTGAAGGTATTGATGGTCTACCCGGAGTTTCCGGACACGTTCTGGAGCTTCAAGCACGCTTTACCTTTTGAAGGGAAAAGGTCGGCATTCCCTCCCTTGGGTTTACTCACCGTGTCCGCAATGCTGCCTTCGCACTGGGAACGACGCCTCGTGGATCTGAACGTGCGCCGCCTCAAGGACTCCGACCTGGCCTGGGCGGACGTCGTCTTCCTGAGCGGCATGATTGTGCAGGGACCATCGATGCAGGAGCAGATCGCGCGCGCCAAACGTCACGGGTTGCGCACGGTGGTGGGCGGCCCGATTGTCAGCGCCAAGGACCCCGCCATCGCCGAAGCCGACCACGCCGTCGAAGGGGAAGCCGAGGAGATTATCCCCCAGCTCGCGGCGGACCTCGAACGGGGGCAGGCCCAGCGCTACTACGTTAAAAAGCAATGGCCTGACGTCACGCAGGTGCCGCTGCCGGACCTGCACATCGCACCCCTGCGGCGCTATAGTTCCATGTCGCTGCAGTACTCCCGGGGCTGTCCCTTCACCTGTGAATTCTGCGATATCATCGAAATCTACGGCCGGCGGCCGAGAACGAAGACGCCCGATCAGGTGTGCGCGGAACTCGACCAGCTATACCGGCTGGGCTGGCGCGGCTCTGTTTTCATGGTGGATGACAACTTTATCGGGAACAAGAAAAACGTCAGGCTCTTGCTTCCCCGCCTCGTGGAGTGGATGCGCGAACACAAGTCTCCGTTCACGCTTTATACGGAGGCTTCCTTGAATCTCGCCGAAGACGAAGACCTGCTGCGATTAATGCGCGAGGCCAATTTCAAGCGAGTATTCATGGGCATCGAGACACCCGTGGTCGAGAGCCTCAAAGAAACGACGAAGTTCCAGAACCTGAGGATGGACTTGCTGGAAAGTGTAAGGCTCGTCCAGTCTTACGGCATCGAGGTGATGGCCGGCTTCATCGTCGGCTTCGACAACGACCCGGCGGACGTGTTCGATCGCCAGATTCAATTTATTCGAGAGGCGGCGATTCCGCTCTCCATGGTCGGCTTGCTCACCGCGCTGCCCAACACCCAGTTGTGGCGCCGACTGAAGGCCGAGGGCCGCCTCCTGAAGGAGAGCCTCGGCAATAACACCCTGCTCGACCTGAATTTCATCCCCAAGATGGACACGCAACAGCTCATCGAAGGTTACCGTCGCATCCTGAGCACCATCTATAATCCCGAAGAGTACTTCGAACGCGCCTTGGCGTCCCTGTCGCAACTCGGCGCGGCCGCCAAAACGCCGGTGGTCTTCTCCGATCTCATGGCCGTGGCACGCTCCCTCTGGCGGCAAGGTTTCCTCGCGGACTACCGCATGGAGTACTGGAAGTTCATCGGGCAGACTTTGCGCCGCCATCGCCAGCATCTCCCCCAGGCCTTCACTCTGGCCATCATGGGGCACCATTTCTTTGAGTTGGTGGGCGCGGCTGAATCCAGCTAGCTGTCACTCGCCACAATTCCGTCCGGCCTTGAAACCAGCAATATCTGCAAAATGCCAAGGGGACTATGCCTCATGAAGCATTTGAACCAGCGGCCTTTGGGTTATGAGCCCAAGAAATCAGTGGCCCGTCTTTGCCTCTCAACGGCTGCGTACATGATACCCCCCCGGTTTTCCACGGTGTTCTGGCGCTGTGTATTCATGGCGGCTTGCCCCCGCGGATTCGTCGATAAACACTAGGTGGGACTACCGAGGAGCTATTCCCTCGAACGCCGTTTCGGGACAACCATGCGCCCAGCAACCTACTCAAAGTGCACTCTCCAATTTCACGGCCATGTTACCGCTGACGTAGGAGGAAGAGCCCCCAGGCGCTGGGGTAATTTCCGTGTCGGTGACGATTCGCCCGGAAGCGTGTGGGCAGTTGGCAACCGGCCCAGATCGAATGGCGGTCTGGCCCTGTCGACGGGATGCGCATTTATCCGAAGTTGGGCCGTACCGGGCAGATAGATCAACACGGCGCTGCCAGGCCCCCAGTGGGACGCTGTGGACATGCTACGCCTAACGGCCTCGCGCTGAGCCGCGGCAAGCGCACGCGCTCCGAAGCACTCTCACTGTAGCTGGAGTTCCGTTAGCCCTCCGCCCGGGCGATTACCTTTACATCGGCATGCTTCAGCTTGTTCCTCCCCGCGCGAGCGCGCTGCTCGCTTCGGTGCTGACGGCGGTCTTCGCGCGCAAAACTCTTCTTCTTTGCAGCCGAGCCGAAGACTTGGCTCCACTTCCCGTTCTTATAGATGATCTGGTAGCCACCGGAAAGGATCTGAAATGGGTTGTTGACCTTCTTGAGACGGTCGAACTGTACCGAGCCGGCTTTGTGAAANNCTGAGTGCCTCAACCGGATCCGCACTCTCGTACGCATACACGAGCTTCGGGTCGGGACCTGTGGTCATCAGGTTGATGGCCGGGTCGACCAGCATCTCTACGAGTTCGTGAGAGGCCGACACGCTCACCAGGTCCCCATTGTCAAGCGTGGTCTTGACGAAAACTTTGGACTCCGGCAACCCATCGGGGGTGAGATCATGGTATGCGAGGGCGCCTGGCTGATCGGCGTTATCGAGGAAGACTATCGCCCATGCACCTTTCACGAATCCAGTTGACTTGATTAGCTTCGCAGGCGTGCCCCATACAGGCACCACCTGCTGATCCACAAACGCCTGCATGGCCGTGATCAGAGCGTCGAAGTCGACGCCGAGGGCGGTCGTCGCCTTGTTGAAGCACGCGATGGTCGGAACTCCTCCTTGGTTGAATGCACCGAAAGTCGGTCTCGTGGTTTTCATTTGTCATCCTCCTTATAGGAAATAAGTGACTTCAGTCCCGCCTTGTCCAAGACGCGGTGGTCATGTTTGCGTCTCCCGGAGTCGCCACCTAATGACCTCGCGCAAGCTGCGGCGCTGCATCAATAGGTGCAGCAACGACTCGCCGCGGACTCCGTGAGCCGTCAGCTTCCCCCGCGTGTTAGGCCGCATGCGCGGGACCCGAGTCGAGGAAACACGCGAAAACGAGGCAATTCGCGAGGCTCAGCCACGCTTCCGACTCTGGTTCCCGCGCCATACCCAGCTGGCGGAGGCGCCAGATGCCCTTCGCGCGCTGTCGCCCACGAAGCCATGCCAAGCCGCGAGCTATACAATGGGCTGCGGTGCACCTTAATTGTTTCCTGGCACAGGTTTTTTTATTCAGTTCTTTACTCAGCGTCAAAAACGCGAATCCACCGATTCACATCCGTGCGTAGACCTTCGAAAGAGCCGCGATAACCGTTGCCGATGTGAATAGTCGTTTAGGGTCAGCAAACAATGCTCCGGGATTGTCGCACCTCCAGGGCTCGTAGCAATCCCGTCGCGTCACCCGCAAGATCGGCGCGCTTTTCCAACTGCCGTCCGGCTGTTGCTGCGCGGTCAGTTGGTCGACGGATTCCCAGGCGGACGCGTCGCTATCAAGGCTAATGAGGCTAGAGACGAGGAGAGCGATTTCGTACGCGGTTCGGGGTTTCTCGCGAAGCAGGCTCTTCCTGGTCTCGCCGGTGTCAATCGATATGCCGAGTGCGCGCAGCAGCGATAGATTTGCCTCGGTACTATAGAGGCACGAATCCCACCAGAAGGAGTTCCACAATCCCGCAGAGGTTCGGTTCTGCAAGATATAATCAAGCCCGCGGCTCACAGCAGAAGACCCACGCGGGTACTTGGTGAGAAAAGCGAATAGAACAATGGGGGTGACATCCGCATGCGATACCACCCATGAGTTGCGGTCTCCCTGAAAACGATAGGTTGAGAAACCTCCGTCCGGGCATTGGAACTTCACCAGGCGGGTATAGGCCTCTTCGAGTGGGGCTTCGCCCGCGGAAGCGGCGAGCAGAATGGCGAATGCCGTGGAGTCTGCATCGGGTTCAACCGTTTCGTTGAATCCCCAGCCACCCTCGGCGAATTGCTTTTCAAGCAGCCCTCGCGCGGCCAGGCGTACCGCGCCGACGGCCCTAGCCCGGTCATCTGCGGGCAGAGAGCGCAGTTGATAACCGACATACGCCGTCGTCCACGTCGAGGAACTCCCGGGCGGCAATTCCCAGTCGGTCCAGCACCCGTCGGCCGCTTGCAGGCCCAGAATGTAATCGAGGCCCGAGGCAATGGATTGCCGCAGAAGTGCTTTTCTCTCCGGAATCACTGCATCTCCTGCGATCGGATCTTCTTCGGTTTAAGGTAAAGGCTCGTGTAAGCCGCGTGCTCCTTGACGCCCACTCCCGTATAAGAATGTAAGTGGGCATGACTTGCACTCAGGCGGCATTCTGAGAGCACGTTGATTAACTCCACATAAGGGGCTGGATCGACGGCAGTCGAGTCCAGCCAGCTCCGCAGTCTTCCTGCCGCCTCAAGGTCGCTGGCAAATACACAGTGGCCGCACAGCTCGAACTTGAAGTCCAACTCCGCCCGCGAGCCAAAGCCGAACGAGCACACGACGGATCTTGTGGGATAGGTGCGATCCTCGCCCAGTATGAACTCCGTGTACCGCCGGAAAGCACCGCGGAAGGCCTCGTCGGTCACCGGCTGCATGAGGCGTTCGTAGTAGGACAGCGGCTTGCCGTACGCCGTCAAGTAGATTCTCCCGGCGAGCGGGGCGGTTTCGCCTAGCGTGAGGGCCATGCCCAGCGGTTCCATGTTTGACACAAGCGATCTGTCCAGTGCTTGCCAGCGTTCCTCAACTATTCCAAAATGCGAAGCAAACCGGTGCAGCCTTTTCCACCGCTCTTCGCGATGGCCCCATCTGGCGTTGATGTAGATCTTGAGCTGGGGCCTCTCTCCGCGTGCGAACCCCACGCCGGTCCAGAACGCCCCGGCGGGATCAGCAAGCAGATCGGGGTCCCTCACCGGCGCCATCTCATCCAGAAGTTGCCCCACTCCCGCTACGGCCTCCGCGCAGCGCAGAACACCTCCGAGTGTGCGAATGCAATCTCGGTTCCGGGCAATTCGCTCAACCCCCGAAGAGCCGGGAATACCTGCTTCGCTCAAAAACTGCAGAATTGGATGGTGCGGTCCTAAGGTAAGTGCGAACTGGAACGGAGTGCCGTCCTCGTTGATCCGGGAAAATTCGGGCGGCTTTCGGTCAACCGCGAACGCCAGCGACTCCTTGCAGATCGTCTGATAGCAGCACAGGATGTCGGCACCCGATGCCTCCAGGCCGAATCGCTGGATCAGCGTTGTCAGTTGGCTGCGGACGTAATCGTAGAGTGGAAGGCTGTCGGTCCGATTCCCGCAGGAACTAGCCATGTTTGATCCCTGGAACCCGGCCACCTGTCCATGGCGCAAACCCAGCCTCCAGCTCCCGCAGCCAATATTGGTCAGGATCAAACCCGGCCATCGCGCCAGGATGACGAACACTTCGTCCGGAGATAAACAGTCGTTCACCGCAACGGCAGATCAGGCTCTTTTTTTGATTGAGGCCTTTTTCGTGCCGCCGGTCGTTTGATCACCAGGAGATTGTCCGGGACCATCATCCGGCTTCACCAGTTCGATCATGACACGCGAGGGGGCCTTGCAATCAAAGATCAGTCCCTGGCCGGGATGGAGTTCGATCCGCCTGGGCGCAAATGCGTCGCGCGTCGACTCGACCCGCACCGGTGCCGGAGGGCGGTACGCAGTCTTTCCGATCTTCGGGTACGCAACGATAGCCTCTGCCTGTGTCTTTGTCACAAGGTTAGTCACCGAGTAAGTTCCCGGCCGCAGGATCACCGCGGAAAATATATCGCCTTCGCCCAATTCGCGGCTGTCGAAGATCTTCGCCTTCGGGTCCTCCTCGGCCTTGCGGACGTGAACGTCAAAACCGCCTGCACCGCTCGAGACGTGGAAAACCGCATAGCCCTTCGGGTTGACCGTAAATCGCTGCTCTGGTCCCCCGCCCTTGCAGCACTTCGACGTCGTCGCGGGTGGGTTTGTGAGGGCGGCCAGGTCAATGTTTACCTGCGCCACCGGGCTGTTCTTGTCCACGGAAATGTAGAAGACAGCCGCGCCCTCCTTTCCGCGCCGCACCGACCCTCGGTACTCGCCCGGCTCGCCAAAGCTGTGGAC
>PMYF01000518.1:8958-9338 GCA_003171295.1 Acidobacteriota bacterium
GGGATTAAACCACCACTCCCCGGAAGAATCGGATACGGGTCCTCGAACTCATAAATGGGATATTGGTTGGCGAAGTAATCGGCGACCGCTGTCTCGATCAGACCCAGCAGATCGAACAGATTTCCCAGCAGGTTCGAGATGAAGTCGTTGATCTCGCCCACAATTCCCAGAAGCCCTTTGATCAGGTCGAGAATCGGGCCGAGGAATGCCCAGACGAGGTCCTTCGCCCATCCGGGCAGCCAGCTTGGAAAGAGATTGTTGATCGCATCCTTCACCGCGTTTTCAAGCAGATTGCCGACTGTGTCCGGAATGTCGATGGGATCCACGTGCACCCAAACCGGGTTAATGAAAATGCGCCATTTGTTAGGATGGCCGTTGAA
>PMYF01000518.1:9351-9471 GCA_003171295.1 Acidobacteriota bacterium
GTCGGAGATCTCCGAAACAAGCCCGCTCAGATCCAGTGGAGCGCAGATCGGCCCCCCGATGCTAAACCCCGGAAAACCCACCAGGCACCCGTTCCACGGATCGGGCACAAGGCAGAAACT
>PMYF01000901.1 GCA_003171295.1 Acidobacteriota bacterium
GACTTCCCAGATGGGGACTTCCGGGGAACCAGGGGTTGCACTTCTAACAGTGGGCCCGCGCACATCAAAGTGCCCGGCGTGGCGATACGCGCACCGATTGGTAAACGCTGGGCGACAAGGCAGGATCTATTTCCTCGAACGCCCTTTCGGGGGACCTGAGCCCGAGGGCCATTTGTCCGATTTGCGCGACCATGTGACGCCAACAACCACCAGAAAAAGCTCGTGAGCGCGCAGTAAGCGCAATTGGCGAGTGACGCGGGCGGCGGGGCTCGATTGAGTTGGAGGGAATTCGCCTGGGGGTGCCAGGTGCGAACGCAGGTCGCGATGGCGCGCCCCCTACACGTGAAATTCGCCTTCCGCGTTCTTCAGTTCCTGTGCGATGACTTCGGGGAAGCTTTCGAGCACAGCCAGAAAGCGGCACTGCGCATAAGGGACCCGGGATCCAGAGGGAAAGTGACAAAACGCGTCTTGTAGTCGCGAGCAGCCGGACCCTAAAACAACCCATCCCGCATTGACGACCAGAATCCGATGCAGGGTAGACAGGGTCTGACCTAGGGACGGCAAGATAAATCGCGCGTGCCGCAGATGTCGCGCCGTTTGCGATATATGGGGCGGGGTACTCGGCCACTCCACTCACCTGTGGACTTGGGCGACGATCGATCAAGCGTTCCCTCGCTTGCCACCTCGTCAGGCCGCATACATGTCATAATGTTGCGGCGCGCGTATGCACTGCCCGCGAAGCCTGGCGGGAAACTCGACGCTTCGTCACAGCAAGAGATTCCGCAGAAGGAGAGTACACCCATGGCAACACCGCAAGCGCACCACGGCGAGATCGCCGCCGCGCCGCCCCGCAGCGTCAATCCGGCCACGGAGGAAGTGCTCAAGACGTTCGAGTTCCACACCGCCGTTCACGTCGAAGCGATTCTCAACCGCGCCGTATCTGGTTTCCGGCATTGGCGCGGCATCAGCTTTGACGAGCGCGCCGGATACCTATTGAAGATCGCCGCTCAGCTCCGCAAGCACAAGGCGAGCCTCGCGCATACCGTTACGACCGAGATGGGAAAACCCATTGTTGACGCTGAGGCTGAGGTGGAAAAGTGCGCGTGGGTTTGCGACTACAATGCCGAGAACGGCGAGCGCTTCTTGGACGACCAGCGCGCGCAAACCAACGCCACCGAAACTTATCTTTCCTTTCTGCCTCTGGGTGTGATCGCCGCCATCATGCCGTGGAATTTTCCGGTTTGGCAAGTCTTCAGGGCGGGCGCGCCGGCGCTGATGGCGGGCAACGTCATGCTGCTCAAGCACGCTCCGAATGTCCTCGAAACCGCATTCGCCATTGAAAAAATCATCCAGGAGGCGGGGCTGCCCGAAGGGGTGTTCCAGAACCTGGTGGTTTCACCCCAACAAATCGATAACATTCTGGAAGACAGGCGGATCGCCGCGGTAACCCTTACCGGCAGTCCGGGCGCAGGTTCGACCGTGGCCAGCATCGCGGGGAAAAATATCAAGAAGTCAGTGCTCGAGCTGGGCGGTTCGGATCCCTTCATTGTTTTGGCCGATGCCGATCTTGATGCTGCGGTAGCCGCGGGCGTTCGCGCGCGCTTTGCCAACGCCGGCCAGGTCTGCCTCGCTCCAAAGCGTTTCATCCTCATTGAACAAATTGCGGATGAGTTTGAGAGCAAAATGGCGACCGTCGCCGCCGGACTTCGCGTCGGCGATCCGCTCGATCACAATTCGCAGATGGGGCCGATGGCGCGGGCTGACCTCAGAGACGGACTGGACCGTCAGGTCCAGTCTTCAATCCAAGCTGGGGCGCGCGTTGTTTTGGGAGGCAAACCCCGCGGCGGACGCGGGTACTTCTATGAGCCGACTATTCTGGCTGATGTAAAGCCCGAGATGTCAGTTTTCCGCGAAGAGACCTTTGGTCCCGTCGCCGCCCTGATTCGGGCGTCTGATCACGAGCACGCGCTCGAACTCGCGAACGATTCTGAATACGGTCTGAGCGGGAATATCTGGACGCGGAATCTGGATTTGGCGCGCCAGATGGCCCGCCGAATTGAAGCCGGCGGAGTCTTCGTCAACGGCGCCGCCGCCTCTGACCCGCGGGTTCCCATCGGTGGCATTAAGCGTAGCGGATATGGCCGGGAGCTGGCTTCGTTCGGCATTCGCGAGTTTGTCAACGTGCAAACCGTGTGGATCGGTCCGGCGGTGGCGGCGGCTCCGCCTGGTGGTAAGGCGGAGTAGAGGCGGCTTTACGCCACCACAACGCCAATGTTGGCAACCAAAGATGGCGGCATAAAGCCGCCGCTACGCCCTTTTTCAGCAATCCGTTAATAGTTCCGGAGGCTTGACATGTTGGAATCGCGCCAAACTGTCGCGCAACTCTTAGTTGAGTGTTTAGAGAATGAGGGGGTCAAATATGTTTTCGGCCTTCCGGGTGAAGAGAACGTCCGATTCATCGATGCCATCGACGGGTCTTCGATTCGATTTATTCTGGTGCGCAGCGAACAAGGCGCGGCATTCATGGCGGACATCTATGGCCGTCTTACCGGCCAAGCGGGCGTTTGCGCGGCCACGCTGGGTCCGGGCGCGATCAACCTGTTGCTCGGGGTTGCGGACGCCCAGCTGGACTCGACGCCGCTGGTGGCCATTTCGGCGCACGCGGGAGTGAATCGCGTTCACAAAGAATCTCACCAAAGCCTCGATCTCGTCAGCATGTTCCAGCCAGCCACCAAGTGGGCGGACATGTTGTTGACCCCCGGCACCACCGCTGAAATGGTGCGCAAGGCGTTTAAGCAGGCGCAGTCGGAGCGCCCCGGCGCGGTTTACCTGGCGATTCCCGATGACATTGAAGGGTGCGCGGCGCCGGAGGGCGTCGGGCCGCTTCAGGTTAATGTGGTGCATGACACGGCGCCTTCTGAATCTCAGATTGCTCGCGCCGCCGAGGTGCTCAAAGCGGCGCGCCATCCAGTCGTGCTGGCCGGGCACGGCGCGGTTCGCAATCACGCCTCGGATGCTCTCACGCGCTTTGCTGAGACCCTGCGCCTTGCAGTGGCAACGACTTTCATGGGTAAAGGCGTCATCTCTGACAATCATCCGAACACTCTTGGAGCGATGGGATTCATGTTTCACGATTACGTCAACCGCGTATTCGAGCAAGCCGATGTGATTGTCACCGTGGGCTACGATTTGCAGGAATTTTCCCCGGCGCGCATCAATCCCCGCGGCGACAAGCAAATCATTCACATCCATCGCTTGCCCGCCGAAGTTGATGCGCACTATGAGGTTGCCGTAGGCATCCAGGGTCATATCTCCGCCTCTCTGGATGCGCTCGCCGCCGCCGTCGTTCCGTTCGCTGAGATTCAAGCATCGGCGCTCCAGGTTCGCCGAAGGCGCGAGAACGAGATCGAGGAAGGCAGGCATAACGACTCATTTCCCGTGAAGCCGCAGCGGATTGTGGCGGACATTCGCGCTGCCATGGGGTCTGACGATATTGTCCTGGTCGATACCGGCGCGCTAAAAATGTGGATGGCGCGGCTTTACCCCACCTGCAAACCCAATACCTGCCTGATTTCCAACGGCCTGGCGAGCATGGGCTTCGCGGTTCCGGGGGCTCTCGCGGCGAAGCTCGCTTTTCGGCAGCGCAAAATACTTGCGACTACCGGTGACGGCGCCTTCATGATGAATTCCCAGGAAATCGAAACGGCGCTGAGGGAAAAGATTCCGTTTGCCATCCTCATTTGGGAAGACTGCGCCTATGGTTTGATAAAGTGGAAGATGGAACTCGAATTGGGCCACTCGTCTCACATGACCTTCACTAATCCCGATTTCGTGAAATACGCTGAGAGTTTTGGCGCCAAGGGTTATCGCATCAAGGCTACCAACCAGCTTTTGCCCGCATTAAAAGAGGCACTCGCCTCAGACACGGTCTCGGTGATCACCTGTCCAGTGGATTATTCGGAAAACACCAAGCTCACGCACAAGCTGGCGGAATTGGGCGGCTGACCCAGACTATCCCAGAGTCTGCGGTCTCGCGCCAGACCTTCAATTCGGCCACTCCATGGCCAGACCCCCGGTCGCTGAGCGCCTCCTTCGCGGCGGGGCTATGATTCTTTCGGGATTCGAGGAGTTCTTATATCTCCTATTGCCGACCGATGGGTTCCCGCTCGGACATGGAAGCGTTACACACCCCTCGGCCATGAAATCGTAAGCAGGAAAGAGCTGTCTTCCATTGCTTCTACGTTATGTGGTAGACCGCGTTCGAGGGTAAGAAGGCGCCCGGCGGGGAGTTCCACGGTTTGGTTAGCCAGGTGAAGTCGCAGATTACCGGTAAGGCCCTGAATGGAAATACTCCCATCGGCTTTATGGCCCTCCATGCGTATTCCCGACTTCATTGCAATTAGCACGATACGGAGATCCGCATACTTCACAAGGGTCTTCGCATTGCGCGATGTAGTGTTCCATGGGTCTTCCTGTCGCAGTTGGTCTGTTTCCCTTGCCAAGTCGAATTGGAGCAAAGAACCAATGAGACCAGGCACTGGATGGCTCGCTCGCCGGGGGCTTACCTTTTTTAGCGAACCCTTTTTCTCGGTTCGAGTCTTCGGCATGTTGTTGCTCCTCGGTTAGTTTTGTCCTCTTTCCGCTCTCGGGACTTAAGTCACGACCGTCGCTGAAAGTGTCACTGAACTTCCAACCCTTTAGGATCGGTCCAAACTTTCACTGGGCATCGGCTCAAGAGAACGCTGTGCCCGCGGGTGCGATTCCAGTTGATCTGTATTTGTCATGAGTGTATCTCCTCTCTGTCAAACAGGGTATTATCGCTCGGTCTCATTCCCCGCACGGTCCCAACCCTCGTGAGATCCGCCCGGCGCAGGGCCGTTTCCAGGCGACTGGCCCCCGAAATATGCCCTGCCCAAGCGCAACCCAATAGCTCCGATCGGTGCCAAAAGACCCGCGAGGACGAGCAGTGCCTCAAGCCGGTTGTGGCGAACCATCTCGATGGCAAGAATCAGCACGGCCAAAAGCATCAACGCCAGGGAAATCCCACGATGGAAACGCCGAAGCTCGGATTGAAGCCATGAATCGAAGTGGCGCTCGATCTCCCTACCCGTGTCCGAGTCGGTGCAATTCTCTTTGATGTGGCAATTATTGCAAACGCGTGAGGGCGCCTGGTAGCGCACGACGCGCCGGTGCCGGTCAATCTCCTGGCGCGTCAGAAGCTCGCCCATGGGGCATTCCCAATGATCGGGCTCCTTGTGGTATTTGAAGCCGGCAACCTGAAATTGTTCGGAACGCTGGTGCGAGTGGCGTGCAAGCCGTTCGAGCACGAGGGCTACGACGACGAGAAAAACCGCATAACCCGCGGCCAGCATCACCTCGATGGGAATCGTCCAAATCATTTCGCCGCCTCGTTCATTTCGACTACCGCGCTGAATTGAACTTCGCGGTCATCGTCGGCCGCCGCGCGCGGAACCATGTAGCGAATGCCGAGCCAACTCAAGTAAAGAACCGGCAACACCCCGCCGAGGATGAAAACCGTATCTCCGGAAAACCGCAACCATTCCAGCAAGTCGTTGGTGCGACCGGTGACGAACTTGAGCGTTCTGGCGTCGAAGTAACCGTATCTGACCGAGTGATAGAGTTGCAGGATTCCCAAGGGGAACAGCGTGGCAAACACCATCCAGAGGAGGCCCAAATTCAGAGACCAAAAGCTGATCTTGGCCGCCCGGTCTGACCAGCGCTCCTCCGGGATCATGTAGCGCAGGCAGAAGAGCGCCAGCCCCACCGCCAGCATGCCGTAAACACCCATCATCGCCGCGTGCGCGTGGTTGGCGGTGAGCGCCGTGCCGATCTCGTAATAGGAAATGATCGGCAGGTTGATCAAGAAACCGAAAATCCCGGCGCCCAGGAAGTTCCAGAACCCTACGGCAGCGAGGAACATCACCGCCCAAAAATGCGGGAACGGCGTCCGCGACCGCGTGCCCTGATGGGCCCCGAGTTGGACAAAACTCCAGGCTTCCAGCGTAAGCAGGGTGAGAGGAATGACCTCGGCAGCCGAAAAGAAGGCGCCGAGAGCCATGTGTACGGATGGCTCGCCCGAGAAATACAGGTGATGCATGGTGCCGATGATGCCGCCCGCCGAATAAAGCAGAATATCGAGGTAAATCATGGTGAGCGCAACGCGCTCGCGCACCACGCCCATCAAGACGAAATTCGAAGGCATGATGTCGTCCAGTTCCCGAGCGAAACCAGCTGATAAATGCCCTCGGTAGGCTGTCTTGTATTCACCGTTCCACGCCGCTCAGAGCATGGATTCTTCCGTCTACCTTCGATCTTAGACCGGCGACTTTCTCTAAGGCCTAATCGAGGTGCTTGACGCGCAGGAACTCGCGAACTACCTCGACGACGTCCCGGTGTTCGCCGTCCACCGCATAGTTCAATCGCCGCATTTCCCCATCGGAGATTTTCCCGCCAAGCTGATTGAGCGCTTCGCGAACCGCCGGATGGCGCCTCAGCGTCTCGCGTCGAACCATGGGCACAGCCTGATAAGGCGGGAAATAGTGCTTGTCGTCCTCCAGGATGGCCAAGTCGCGGGCGGCGATAAGGCCGTCGGTGGAGTTGCCCGCCACCAGGTCCACTTGCTTCTCCAGCAGCGCGCGATACAGCAAGCCCAGGTCCATGATGCGCGGCGGCTGGCCGAACGCCAGGTGGTAAGCCCACCCGAGGCCCTGATAGCCGTCGGGGCGCTCCATGAATTCGTAGCCGAACCCGGGCCGCCACTCGGCAACGTAAGGCGCGGCCTCAGAAATCGTGTGGAGGTTTAGACGGCGCGCGGTCTCACCGCGGATTACGATGGCGAAAGTATTGTTGAACCCCAGCGGGTCCATGACTTCCAAGTTGAATCGCGAGGCGTACTCCCGTTTGACCTTGTGATACACATTTGCCGGATCGCTTTCTACCGGCTGCTTCAGAATGGCGGTGAGTGCCGTGCCGGTATACTCCATGTAGGCGTCGATGCGCCCCGCCAACAGCGCCTGATGGCAGATGTAAGTGCCGGCGAGATAAAACCGCCTCTCCACGCGCAGTCCAGTCTTCGCTTCCAGGTGCTGCGCGACCAATTCGCCCAGGACTACCTGTTCGGTAAAGTTCTTGGACCCTATTATCAGCGTTTGCTGCCTCCCCGGGCCGCAGTCCGGGAAGTATACGGCAGCAAACAGAAAGCTGAAGGCAGCAGTGATGCGAAGCCATATAGGGAGGATGGGCTGGCTCATGCGGACACCCGATGCCGATAGCGAGTCATTTTCAGTGCGCGTAGCTAAGTTTGCGCTCCAGGAGCCCCAGAAGCAGGTCCATCAGCAGCGCCAGCAAGGCGGCGGGAATGGCGCCCGCGAGAATCACCCGGTTATCGACCATCGCCACACCGCGAAAGATGAATTCCCCCAGGCCCCCGGCGCCGATGGCGGCGGCGATGGTGGCCACCCCCACGGTGATGACGGTGGCCACGCGCACGCCCGCCAGGATAACACCCATGGCCAATGGCAATTCAACCTGGAGAAGGACTTGCCAGTCAGTCATGCCCATGCCGCGCGCGGCTTCCCGCACGCCGGGGTCAACCCCGAGGATTCCCGTGTAGGTGTTGCGAATCACGGGCAACAGTGCATAGAGCGTCAGCGCCGTAATGGCCAGCCGGTCAGCGCGCTCCCCCAGCCAGGGAACCGGCAGCAGGAAGCCGAAGAGCGCCAGGCTGGGGATGGTCTGCACAATGTTCGCTCCACCGATCACCGCTTTGCTGAACGCTCGCCGGCGCGTCAGCAGAATCCCCAAGGGCAGGCCGATGGCCACCGCCAGCAGCATGGAAATTCCCACCAGCCACAAGTGCTCGAGCGTGAGCTGAAAGATTTGGCCCTGGTTTTTGATGAAGAAGTGAAGGGTATCCATTCGCGGCCTCAATTCACAAGTTCGAGTTCCCATCGCCGGTACGGAATGCCGCAACGTAAGCGGCCACAATGGGGTCAGCAGCATGCACGAATTCGTCGGGCGTGAAGACGCCCACCAGCTTCCCCGCTTCCAGAAGAGCAATGCGTGTGCCCAACAGCAAGGCTTCGCGCATGTCGTGAGTCACAAAGACGATGGTCTTCTTGAGGCGCCCCTGGAGCGCCCGAAACTCGCGCTGGATTTCCACCCGGGTCAAAGGGTCGAGCGCCCCGAAGGGCTCGTCCATTAGCAGAAGCGGCGGGTCGCCCGCCAAGGCTCGCGCCACTCCCACGCGCTGCCGCTGGCCGCCGGAAAGTTCGCGCGGATAACGCGAAAGAAACTGCTCGGGTGGCAAGCCAACCAGGTCAAGCATCTCCCGTACTCTCGCGTGGATTTTCTCGGGCGCCCAGCGTTCCAGTTGTGGCACCAAGCCAACGTTGCGTTCCACCGTGAAGTGCGGGAAGAGTCCTGCCTCCTGGATGACATAGCCGATGCTGCGGCGCAGTCGAATGGGGTCCCAGTCGAGCGTCGAGCGCCCTTCCACCAGGACTTCGCCCACGCTCGGTTCCAGCATACGGTTAATGAGCTTGAGCGTGGTGGTCTTGCCGGATCCGCTACGGCCGAGGAGCACGAGGGTTTCGCCGCGGAGCACACTCAGGCTCAGGTCCGAAAGGAGCAGTTGCGCATTCGCCGCGCGGAAGGACACGCGGCGGAACTCAATGACGATTTCGGGCGCTTCGCTCATGGGGGTGCGGGGGCAGTGTTGATTTGAATTTACTACCTCGCCCCCCTTGGGGGAGAGGGTGGCACGAAGCGCCGGGTGAGGGGGTCACCCACCGAACCAATTGAGAAGTAGTTTCCTGAAACCCCTTAGGTTAACAGTATTGACGCTAGACCGCGACGAACAGGTTCTCGGCGAAAGCCCATTCCTCGTCCACCAATTGCGCCACACACTCGAACCCCGTCCGTTTGGCCATCTCTGGGGCCTCGTACCGCCCGTACTTATGACAGCTCTCGGTCCAGATGGTTTCGTCGCACTGGAATGTGAACTTGGCCCCATCGATGGAGACCGTCTGGTTTTCCACAGAACGGAGATGCATCTCGATGCGCCGATCGCGGGCGTTATAGTGCGCCATGTGTTCAAACCGGGACAGGTCGAAATCACCTCCCAGCTCCCGATTGATGCGGGCGAGCAGGTTGCGATTAAACACCGCGGTGACGCCGAGGGGGTCGTCGTAAGCGGACAGGAGTTGGGCCAGGGGTTTTTCCAGGTCGGTGCCGAGCAACAGCGCATCGCCGGGCAGGAGCGCCTGGCGAATCTTGCGCAGGAAGACCTCGCCGGGCTGGCGATCGAAGTTACCGATGGAGCTGCCCAAAAAAAGGACCACCACTCCCTCACCGGGCCGGCGACGCGCCACTGCCCTGCCCAGACCATCCAGGTACTCGGCCTCAAAACCGAGAATGCTGACGTGGGGCAAGTCATCGAGTTCGCGCTCACAGCTCTCCAGCGCCGCCGGAGAGATCTCAATGGGACAGTAGGTGGCCGCCTGATGGCAGGTGAGGGCCTCCAATATTTGTCGCGTCTTCCTGCCGCTGCCGCTGCCCAGATCTACGACCATCCCATGCGCCGCCAGGCGCTCGGCAATGGCCCCGGAGTGCCGCCGCAGAATTCTCTCCTCCGCTCGGGTCAGCCCGTACTCAGGAAGCTTGCTGATCACTTCAAACAGGGCCGAGCCCACCTCGTCGTAGAGATATTTCGAGGGCAACTCCTTCTGCCCGGCTCGCGTAAGCCCTTCCCGCACGTCCTCCGCGAAGGAGTTTACCGCCTGGGTGGCGCCATCACGAATCAGCATATCGGCTCCCTTCAGTTGCTCACACCGCGGAAGGATGCGTAGACGAATGGATAATGCGGCTGGAACCAGTTGCGGAAGGACCGCCGCAACATGCACGCCCCCGTGCGTGGAGAGGCGCCTTTCATCACATAATGTTTTCCATCGAAGAAGTCCGCCGAGTAGCCGGGGTAAAAGGGATAAGGCTCGAAGCCCGTGAAGGGCTGAAAGAGGGATGTGGTCCACTCCCACCCGTTTCCGAGAGTATCTTCCACTCCGAAAGCGCTGCGGCCGCAGGGATAGGACCCCACAGTGACCGGATCCCAATGCTGGAAATTGAAGTTACCGTGCCCAACCCCGGGGGAGGCGTCACCCCAGGGGTACTCGTGCTCCACGCCATGCGGCGACCCGTAAGCCGCACGATGGAATTGGGCCTCGGTGGGAAGGGGCTTTCCCACAAAACGCGAGTAAGCTGAGGCCTCCGCGTGGCTGACGTACACCGGCCAGCCCAGCGGCAGGGGTACATCTTCAAACATGGCCCGATAGAACCACTGACCGTCGCGCTCGATCCAAAACCGGGGATGGGTGACGCCGTGTTCCTTGATCCAGGCCCAGTCAGCGTCGCTCCAAAAGCTTTGATCATCGTATCCGCCTTCGCGCACGAACTGGAGAAACTCGCCGTTCATGACGTTGCGGACGTCGATGGCGAAGGCAGGAACATGAACCGAATGAACCACAAACTCGTTGTCCCATCCAAACCATTCGCGTCCGCGCGGTATCCCGAGCGTCACATCACCTGCCGGGATATCAATCATTCTCTCGGAGATGGGCAGGGCGGGCTCGGGAAACGCCAGGGGACTATAGCCCGGCGGCGCAATCTTCCGTTCCGTCGGCAACTGGTGCAGCATGTACGCCAGGGTTTCCGCATGCATCAGCCGATGCTCGATGGCCACATTCAAGACGACCTCGTGCGGATACCGCCAGTGGCTCGTCGTGCCCTTCGAGCTTTCACTGAGAATTTTGTCAAGTTCCTGGCGGACGCCAAGGTTATAGGCATCGATTTCCGGGAGGCGAGGCCAGTGGGAGGGTTGGTCCGACGGGAGGCCGTCGCCGACGGGATCGATCCCGAAGGCAAATAGGCGATCAAATTCCTTGTGAGCAGGTCCGAGGCCCAGCGCCTGGTCTGCGATCAGATTCCAGTCGAATGCCTCAAGGTGGCCGATGTAGAAGACAATGCGGTGCCTTTCAGGAATGGGCCGGTCATACAGTGCCTCCCTGCGCACCACTCGAAACAAGTCATCGGTCATCGACCGCGATTCCGCCAAGCGGACCAAAAGTTGCTCCCGTTTGTCCAGTTGGGTTGCCTTCGCTTTCATTTTGCGATTCTCCCTTCTCGACTCCAAGGCTGGAATGACGTGTCTAAATAGCCTCGAAGCAGCTGATGAGCCCGGCTGAATCAAGGCACACGCGGGAACGGGTCTGTCCCCGAGTTGTACAGATCGCGGGCGTGGAGGAAAAGTGTTTAGCCGTGGCAACCGTGCGCCGGTACCGGCCTGCACATTCAGGAGAAGGGCCCAATCATGACCTCGTCGATGTAACACCATCCCCAGTCCTCGCCCGGCTCAATAGATCGAACCATCGGGTGCTTGGTCTTTCGGAAGTGCTTCGTAGCGTGTTTGTTCTGGGACGAGTCGCAACAGCCAACGTGCCCGCACTCCACGCACAGGCGCAAATGGACCCAAGTGTCTCCCATTTTCACACAGTCTTCACACACGTGTTTATCTGTGCTGGTGACCTTGATCTGATCGACATGCGTACATTTAGCAGCCATGGTTTGCTCCTCCCAGACCATGCGATTCGTTCGCACGTCGCTTAACGCATCACGAAGTTCCGCCGGCGCTCAACCGTCTAAGGCTCTGCTAAGGCGCGGTGAACAAGATGGACGACGATTGCCCCTTCGCCCACTGCGGAGGCCACTCGTTTCACGCTGCCCGAGCGCACGTCGCCAACCGCGTATACCATCCGGAATTTCCATTATGAACTTTCCGCCCGACCGGTAACATATACGTGATCGTGTCAGAATGCAATCGCCCGTCGGATTTGGGTGCTGAGCCTCTCAGCGATCGCGGGAGGCACCCGTTATCCCTGTGGTTGGGGCCTCAACAGCCCGAAAGGGCTGTCTTTCCGACCGATGATTCCGACACCTTTCCGTCCACGCCTTCCTCGCCGCCGAAATCCGCTCCGGCCAGAAACTCACCTACCCGGCTGGCGAGGGTAGCGCCGCGATCCTGCCCAGCATGGCTCCAAACAGCCGTCGCGTCAGATGGCTCTCCGCCAGGAGCAGCCAATAATAGCGGGCATGTTTCACCAGCCGACCGCCCGTCTTTACCAGCCTCTGCTGCAAGCTGGTCAAGGACCAACTGCCGATCCTCTTGGGCAGCACGAGCCGCCGCCACAGGTTCCCCAGGTTGTAGGCGATCAGGCTCAGCCNNCGCACCTCGTTGGATCGGAATCGATGGCAGCTCAGCCGCGTCATCTTCACCGCCTGCTTCCCCTCCTTGATCCACTGCTCTGCCGTTCCTCGCTTGTTATAGAACCGCACCACCGCCCGGCTTGGGAGAGTTNNACCTTCGCTACCACTCGCCGGGCCGTCTTCCAAGTCGCCGCCTGGTAGAGAAACCTCTTGTATTCGACCAACGGCTGGTGGCTGGGCCTCCCCACCGGGCGCGGCAGCAGTTCGGCAATATCTCGTTCCAGGTTGTCGTTGGAAGGAATCCGGATGGCATATTTCACGCCCCGCTCCTCCAGAGCTTCGTAAATCTCCGGCTTGGCAAAGGCGGCATCGGCCCGAAAGGCGACTTCCTTCCCCATCTCCCGTTGGCGCTCGATCTCGGGCAACAGAACCTCTTCCCAGCCTTCAGCACTGTGAACGTTGCCGGGCCGGAGCTCGGCCGCCAGACAGTCCCCGTCGCCGTTGAACAGCAGTAGAGGGTGGTAGCAGGTCGATTCGAAGTGCCCGTTGTAGGCGCTCTGCTCTTGCTCCCCGTACACTGGGATCTCGGTCGAATCCATGTCCAGGACCGTGCGGTAACCTGAAGCCATCATTTCCGCTTTGCCGATCAACCCCCGGTTGAGTCGTCCCAGTCCAGCGAAGTTCTCGTCCTCGGCCAGCATCTCGGTCTCAAAGGTCTGCAACCGGGAGGTCAGAGCGGCGCCTCGATC
>PMYF01000963.1 GCA_003171295.1 Acidobacteriota bacterium
CGGGCCACGTATTTCCCATCCGCGAGAGTGTTGGGCTCAATGGAATAGCTGGATTGGCGGAATTTGTCTTTGAGAAGATGCCATTCCTGTTCGTCGGTTGCTCTGACAAAAATACTGTAAATCAACTGGTCCCCGTTCGGGTCGTCAGCCTGCCAGGTCAGGGTGATAGGTGTCTTGACGGCGCCGCCTGATGGGGGCGGGATGCCAAAACTCACCGTAGGCGGGCTCGCGATCGCGAGCCCGCCTCCCATGGGCAGGTTGGGCAACGGGCCAAACCCTGCCCCGCCGGTACGCTCCCCGGAGGTGCTGGCGTTCAACGAGTGGATCTGAGGGGGAAGGTTCTGGTTCAAGTAGGAAACAGTGACCTCGTCGAGCGTGGGGGAAGCGCCGCCGGAGGTCCGAAAGAGTGCTTTCCATTGGATATAGCGGGAGGCGGGGCTCGTTACCGGATCACCGCTGCTATAGGGTCCCGCCCAGTCGCTCCAGGTATTGTCGGGACGCTCGGAATTTCCCGCCCGCGTGTAGAACTGCAGAGTGCTGCCGGCGGGAACGTCTCCCCTCCAGGTCAGGACGCCCCAGCGCGAGACGAATTTCGTGTCCTTTACCGGCGCTTCGAAGCTGCCTTCGCGGGTGGGAGTTGCTTCGATGCGAAACAGCCTGGCGACATTGCTCGTTGCCACGTAGAGATCGGAACCGCCCAGCAGCAAGCGCGTCGCCAGTGATTCATGCGTCTCCGTCAGCAAGGTCAGCTTCTCGCCCTCCCGGTTGGGTTCCAGGTCGAAGATCCGCCCGTTGCTATCCGTGGAAAAGAGCACATGGTTGTCCCGCACGGTGAGTGCAAAGATGCTCTCGCTATTGGAGTTCCACAGNNGAGGGGGGCGGGGCGATTGAAGCTGGGAGGCGCGGCCTCGGCCGGCGGGGTTTGGGTTTTGGCCAGCGCTTGCTCAGGTTCGGTGGAAGCCGTGACGGTGACCGTCATGACGCCTCCACTGGCCATGACCCCGGGGGGAGCCAGCAGCAGGTCCGGCGATCCCTTGCCGCCGCTTCCACCCATAGTGGCGGCGAAAATGTGACCCGCTGAATCGAGCGCCAGGTCATGGATCTCCGGAAGGCTGGCCTGATAAAGGACAAAGGCTTTACCCTGGGGTGTGAGGCGATAGATCAGCCCATTCGGCACGCTGCCCGCCAGGAGGTTCCCCTGCGGATCAAGCCTAAGGCACATGATGTGCGTCTGCTTGCTGTCAAAAAAGACTTCGCCTTTTCCGGAAGGGTCCACGCGCAGAATCTGCCCCTTGTCGCCCGTGGCGACATACAGCCGCCCCTGTGCGTCAAACAACAGCGCCCAAATGTATTTCGCTTTGGGGTCATAGAACTGGCTGGACTTGCCGTCGGGGGTGATCCTGTAGATCTTCCCCTCCGGGGAGCTGCCGATATAGAGCGAGCCGTCCGGACCGACGGCGAGGGCGAAGATATCCGGCTCATGGGCTGTGAACAAGAGGCTAGACTTCTGGTCTGGGCCGAGGCGGAAAACCTTTCCCTGATGGCCCGTGCCCACATAAAGATTGCCCTGGGCATCGCGTGCCAGGGACAGAGCCAGGGCCTCGTCGGGGCTGAAGACCAGGCGCGCCTCGGGGGCTAGGGTCAGGTCGCCTGCCTTGCTGAGGGAGACTCCCTTTAGGCTCCCTTGCAGGAATTCCTCGAAAGAGCCCACCTGCCAGAAGCTCGTCTCGACTCCCCGGACGGGCNNCGGCACTGGCCAAGACCAGGAATAGAATGCGAAAGTAGCTGCGGAATCTCATGCCCAAACCTTTCTCAGGAATCCCCGCTAACCCGCGGCGCAGGCACTGTAGCGCCGGCGTCTCGCCGGCGGGGACCGGGAATCCCCCCTTGCCCGTGGCGCGGTTACTGCCCGGGACCAACCACTTTGAGGATCAGCATCTTCTGCCCATGGATCGAATAGGGAGTTGGCTTGGTCTCAAAGTCTCCCACCACGGAGGTGCCGCTAAACATCACGTTGGAAGAGGCGGCAGGGTCCGCCAGAAAAGTCTGCAGCAAGGAAGGCGGAGGAGACGGGTACTCGTCTCCCTGCAACACGAAGGAGCGCTGGGGCGCCATCACCAGTGCATAGACCCGGTTGTTCCGGCGCATGCGATTCAAAGCGTGCAGCAATTGTTCCAGGTCGCGCGGCGCGGCACCCAGTGGCGAGGAGCGCAACTCCAGAGTATTGATGCTCGCGCCGCCCCCCACCACGACGGACAGCATCCTGTCCGTGACACTCGCGGGGATGTCCACCGGTATCTTTTCGGCCAGCGTCTCACCTCCGGACAGCCGCAGAAGGGCGGTCAGTTCCAAGTGGTCTCCCGGCCGTACTTCCGACTTCGTGCTCCAGACCTGCTCGATCGTGGCCGTGCGTTTTTCGTCCCGCGACACGACGTTCAGGTCGATGTTTTTGATCTTGAGACCGGGAAATCCACTGGACATCAAGAACGCGAGGGGCGTCGCCACGGTCGCTGCCGCCAGATTGGCTGTCCCCGCGTCGCTCGCAAGGACATCTTCCAGATCCACGGATTGCCCGCTGGCCAGTTGAATCCTGCCTTTCAGTTCCAGCGTGGCAGCCCCCAAGGCGCGTTCCGTCGCCGTCAGCGCTGACGTCATGGCGAGATTCAGCAGCACCGGGGAAAGGAAGGGCTCCTCGACCATTTCGAAGCTGTACTCGGTCTTCCGGTTGAGCGTCGAATCCACCCGGAGGTGGACCGGAATCATCGGCGGGGTTTTCTCTCCCACCAGGCCGTAGATGGCATTGAAGCGGTCCTGCCGGATGGTGCCCACGACCGCGCCGGGGGCGTCCAGCTTGAACGATGAGGCCAGGCTGGGCACCGTGACGATGACATGGGAGGGCGCGAAGGGAAACTGCGCCGGGCCGAGAGAGAGCACGCGGTGGCCGCATGCATACAGGTTGTTGCCCTGCCGGTAAGTTACAGTGCAGTCGATGTTCAAGTTCAGGTCGCCGCGCACCAGGAGCAGACTGATCATGGAGCCGGGTGCGAGGTCGGTGGGGCTGGGCGCGGCGTTCGCGTCGCCGCCCGAAAGCACGCCGCCTTGCATGGGTTCGAATCCCAGGCGGCGGAACTGCGCGGCGAATAGGTCCATGGCTTGGTTCGAAAAACCCCCAAAGCGCAGGGGGAGTAGCAGGCTGGAAAGGGAAGTCTCCGCGGTTTCGGCCGGCGCAGGAAGGCTCGGCGAGGCCAGGCGGGTGTCCTCGCTGGGGATCAACCGGCCACCGTTCCCGCTTCCGCTCGCGACCCGGGAGATTCGAAAGTTTTCGTTCCGTGGCGGGAGCGGGGCGGCGGTCGCCGTTTCCGGAACCACCTCCAGCATCTCCTCGATCGGCGTGATTCCTGCCAGGGGTTCCTTCGAAAACTGAAAAGACAAAGCCACGGCGCCCAACAGCCGGCCGCCCACGTAAACCGGGCTTCCGCTCATCCCGGCAATGACGCCGGTCTTCTCCAGCGGGCCGCCCGCGAGCCGCGCAATGATCACGTCACGCTTTGGGGCCAGGGCATTCTTCAGCACGCCCAGGATCTCCACCTGGAATTCTTCGATCTTGTCGCCGGCAAAGATGGTTCGCCCCACACCCTTCAGGCCGGCATGGACTTCGCTAAGGGGGAATATCGGCGGGCTGTCCTGACCCGCGAGGCAGGTTGCAAAGCAGACAGCCAACGCGAGACTGGCAAGCAGTCGCTTGAGTAGCATCATGACAGGGGCAGACCCTTGAGCTCTGGACAAAATTCTAGTCTAAGGACAATCGCTTGACTCGTCAAGCAAAGCCCGCGACAGGTGCTGGGTCTGTTTGCTGTAGCGGCGGTCTATGAGCGCCGGAATCTATTGGATCAGAAGCCGGCGCTCATAGACCGTCGCTACAAAAACCAAAGTGACGCACTACCCAACAGTTTCGCCGGTCCCGCAGCCATCCCCGGTTTAGGTATAATGCAGGGTTCTGCCCCGAGGCCGCCGACTTATGTGGGACCGCTACCGAGATTGGATGCATGCCTGGGAAACCCGGCTGAACGCGCGCGACACGAACCGCGTAGTGCGTCCTCTGGAGTGGGGACTAGACTGGACCGAGCGCTGGCCGGGAGTGGATGGCGCCCGCCCAAGAGCACGGGCAAATCCCGAGGCCTATCTCACCCAACTGAACGAGGCGATTGTCGCCTCGAGTGACGATTTCTACTCCTACCAAACTCCCTCGGATTTTCGCCAGGAGGGTGAGTTCCTGTCTTTCACCTCTCCCGTGCACACGCCGTATGCCGTCAACAATCTCGTGAGGGCGCGCTGGTTTCCCTCCGGGCACCGCCGGGCGCTCATCGTGATGCCGCAATGGAACGCCGACGCCCAAGGCCATTACGCGCTCTGCCGAATATTCAACATGCTGGGCTTCGCGGCGTTGCGCCTGAGCCTGCCTTACCACGACT
>PMYF01000241.1:0-2779 GCA_003171295.1 Acidobacteriota bacterium
CACGTGGCGCGCGGAGCGGAATTCATTCAGAAGAGCCAGTATGTGCAAGCTGAGCAGGAATATCGAGCGGCCTTGCTGCTCGACTCTCAAAATGCTGACCTTTATGCGACCCTTAGTTATGTCCTGAGCCAGCAGAAGAAGTGGGACGATGCTGAGTCTGCAGCCCGCGAGGCGCTGCGCCTGGACCCGATTGAGGGAGGGGCGCAGTTCACCCTCGGCGTTGCGCTCGGAGGCAAGGGCAACTGGGAGGGAGCGATCGCGGAGTATCGCGAGGCGCTGCGCTTGAAACCCGATAATAATGACTTTACGCACGTCTTCCTCGGTGCCGCGTTCGCAAACAAGGGCGACTGGGGTAGCGCGATCACGGAGTATCGCGAGGCGCTGCGTTTAAACCCCAATAATGGCTTGGCCCATTATGGCCTCGGCCTGGCGCTGGGAGCTAAGGGCGACCGGGAGGGTGCCATCACGGAATACCGAGAGGCGATTCGCCTCAAGCCGGACTACGCCGACGCGCATGACAAGCTCGGCGATGCGCTCTACAGCAACGGCGACTGGGATGGAGCGATAGCGGAGTACCGCGAAGCACTGCGCTGGAACCCGAATAACGAACTGGCGCACGTCGGCCTCAGCGTCGCGCTCGCACACAAGGGCGAAATGGACGGCGCGATCGCAGAGTACCGAGAGGTCTTACGCCTGAACCCGAATAATTCCGTGTGCCACAACTATCTTGGCGTTGCGCTGGAGCGGAAAGGCGACCGGCGGAGTGCTTTGGAGGAATACCGCTCGGCCTACATGCTTAACCCCAAGGACGCGGACTATAAGCAGAATTACGAGCGCCTACTGCAGCAGGTGAATCAATGACGAGCCACCCGCCTGGGAGGGAGGAACAGATGAATCCGAGGAGAATCGTAGAGAGCTTCGGCAGCCCCCATTGGACGCAGCAATCAGATTCCAGAATGTGTGCCTTCGATGTGAAAGTAAACGGCGAGCAGGAAGCTTTTCACCTCATCCTGGACTTTCCGAAAACCATTCTTGTTACGTTTGCACATCATCTCGGGGGTCCCCCTGCGGAGAAGGATCTGGAGGCGATAGCAAGAGTGTGGATTGGGGAATTGGTATCAAATGGTAAGTTGGATCATTGGCCCGTGTCTTTTCCTAAACAGCTGCCACCAATCGACTACACGAATATACAGAGTCTAATCCATAACGCAAGGCAGAGGGGTTGGCTTGGATAATTCACGGGCGACGAGGGAATTGTTTGTGATGACTGCGATCCGGCGAGCAGTTTCCGACTCGGAGCCTCAGAGAAAGTCTTGGCGATCATGCGCGTGTATCTAGATGAAAGCGGGATTCATGATGGCGCCGACATTTGCGCGATTGCCGGATACTTTGGGGACCAACTTGCATGGGAGGAGTTTGAAGGCGAGTGGCGTTCTACCCTAAAGGAATTTGGAGTTCCTGAATTTCATGCAAAGTGTTTCTGGGCTCGCGATAAGAAAGGGCAGCGCGTATCCCCTTATACCGAATTGGATGACGCAAGAGCCTCCATGTTTATTAACAGATTGCTGGGGACGATTAAAGATTGTCGTATTTACCCGGTTGGTGCGGCCGTTGTAGGAAATGAATGGAGGTCCTTATCGGAAAATGAACGACGATATCTGACTGGTGCAGAGATAAAGAACCGAAAGTTTGGGACAAGCGGAGCACCCAGCAAAAGTTACTTCCTTCCATTTCTTCAAGCGGTACAAAGGGTTGCCCGCTATTGTAGAAATAACGAGAAGGCCCATTTTTTCTTTGGTCTGGACAGGACCTTCAGCGACTATGCTTGTAGTTGCTATCAGGATATACTCAGACTCGGAACCGGTTGGTCGTCCAGCTTAGGTCCCATACAGTTCCCTCGCAGCATTGACGTGACCCCGCTTCAGGCATCTGATCTTCTCGCCTACCAGATTTATAAGTATGCGATAAAGAGATTATCCCACTGGGACCATACCACTGAATCCCATCCGGAATTAGAAAGCGCCCTTACTCGGCTTAAAGATCCAGATAACGATTTCAAGCTATTCGACAAGCGCAGTCTTAATGCAGCACTGGAGCAGTTTAGAAAGCAATACCCAGACCTGTGTTCGTAAGAGCGGGTAGCCACGGTCACTGCTTTTGTGACCGTGGGCTTTTCCTTCGATGACGAACCCACGTCAATTCCCAAGACGAATTGACCGTAGTTACCTCCGGGTCACACAACCTCAGGCGCCGTTCGAACTGCAATCTCTGCGCTTGTAGCTTCTCACTTTGCGCAACTCGATCACCAAGTAGGGGTAGGGCTTGCCCTACCCATCTTGGGTCGCCGGCAATGCATACAGAGGGGACGGCAAGCTGTCCCCCTACTGCGAAATGCCTTGCGGACATCGGGGTCCAGGAGAACGAGATTTGTGCCCGCTTGAGCCCTCAAGGGGCGATCCATCATAGCCCAGGCCAACGGCCTGTGTAAAAGGCCCAAACCATTTCGACTTGTGAGCCCTGAAGGGGCGACCCACGATCTTACTTCAATCGCACACATATCGTTTGTTGCACTCAACCCCGTACGTTTATGAAGAAACTTCCGATGCGGAAAACTTGCCGCTCGATGGTGCTCCTCTTCGATAGCGATTGGGAGATGGATTTGGGTTGGCGCGCCCCTTCAGGGCTTGTGGGCGTGGCCGCTCCTTGATTCCCAGGGCGTTGCCCTGGGCTGGGATGGATCGCCCCTTTGGGGCTCAAAAGCTCTTCTCATCGACCGTGC